>NZ_JADBVM010000171.1:0-32395 GCF_020244875.1 Microcystis sp. M44BS1 | reverse complement strand
TCCAGATACAGTCAACGGTACAGCCATTTTCAAGTAAAAAATGTACCCAGTAGCCTCTTTTCAATTTTTTCTTAGAAGCGACCTGCAGTAAGGGTTTTGTTAATTTTTTAGTATTTATGTATGGGGGAAGTCCAGTTATATAACAGCCTCAGACTTATCGGATCCTCGGAAAAATCCTAGTCAAGAAGCCGAGAAAGTTAATCAATATAAAGACACACGCTTCCGCACAGTAGCAAATGCTTGGGTTAGAAATCAATCTGTAGAATTTCAAGGTAATAACCTTAATGATTTTCCAATCAAGTGTTTTTGGATGTTAATCAACGATTTTCAATAACAAATGATAGAAAAAAAGGGAGTTCTAAGAACCCCCCTCAACAGTTAATAATTAGATGACAGCCAAATTAGTAGCGGCCAGCATTGGGTTTATGAACAATAAAGCTCATGGTTTGACATTGTTTGATGTTGTCAAAAGCGATAACGCGGATGTAGCAATCAGAATATTCAGTGCGGCACTCGCGAACTTCATTAAGAACTTCTTGGGGACCAGAAACAGAGAATAAAGGCAGTTTCCACATCGTCCAATGATAATCTGCGGGTTTGGGATCTTTTTCAAATTCCACAGCAGGAATATAACCCTGATCGATCATGTATTGAATTTGTTTAGCAATTTGTTGATCGGTGAGGGGGGGCAAGTAGGAGAGAGTTTCGTAACGCTTCTCTTTAGGTAAAGTTTTCATGGGTTTCTTGATTCCTTATGGGTTGGGTAGATCATCAACATCGAGATTTAATTCCGATGTCTCTGGTTGACTTATAGCAGTACGGGTGAGACGTTCCAAAAGTTGCCGACGATGTTCGGTATTGTCATTAATAATTCCCGTTTTTACCATCTCTGGCAAGAACTCTAAAACCTGTTCGGCTAAATGTTCTCTTACCGTCATGATCCGCAAAACTAACTCTTTATTCTCAGTCATTAACCCCGCAATATAGGCCTCGCCATCCTGAATGGAATGGCTAGAAGTATAGTGACTCAGCCAAATAGCTAAAGTCGGATTAGTTTCTGATAATTGATCGATAATCGTGCGAACCGCTTGGTAAGTTAGGTAACTTTGTAAGACTTTCGCGGTATCTTGAACAACTTTTTTCGGATACATTTTATACAGTTTTCAGTTATTGGCTAGACAGTTATCAGTGTTGAAATTCTAGCGACTGCCTGCGGATTTTGGGCAAGTCCCCGGCATTATTTTGCACCGATAACTGCTAACAACCTTCTGAAGGGCTGTATTAGAGGGTATCCATAGCCTCGAACTCGAATTTAATTTCTTTCCAGAGTTCGCAAGCGGCAGCCAGTTCAGGACTCCAACGGCAAGCTTCCCGGATAACGTCGTTACCTTCGCGGGCCAAGGAGCGACCTTCGTTACGAGCTTGGATACAAGCTTCCAGAGCCACACGGTTAGCGGTGGCACCCGGTGCGTTACCCCAGGGGTGGCCGAGGGTTCCACCACCGAACTGTAAGCAGGAATCGTCACCGAAGATTTCCACCAGCGCCGGCATATGCCAAACGTGGATACCACCGGAAGCAACCGGCATTACCCCGGGTAAGGAAGCGTAGTCTTGGGTGAAGAAAATACCACGAGCGCGATCTTCTTCTACATAGTCTTCACGCATCAGGTCAACAAAACCCATCGTGATTCCGCGTTCACCTTCGAGTTTACCGACAACGGTTCCCGAGTGCAGGTGATCACCACCAGAGAGACGTAAGCACTTAGCTAAAACGCGGAAGTGGATACCATGATTTTTCTGACGGTCGATAACCGCGTGCATTGCCCGGTGAATGTGGAGCAGTAACCCTTTGTCGCGGCAGAATTTCGCCAGGGTGGTGTTAGCGGTGAAACCACCGGTGAGGTAGTCGTGCATAATGATGGGGGTTTTGATTTCGGCGGCGAATTCAGCCCGTTGCATCATCTGCTCGCAGGTAGGAGCGGTTACGTTTAAGTAATGTCCTTTAACTTCGTTGGTTTCTGCTTGGGATTTAACGATCGCCTCTTGGACAAAGAGGAAACGATCGCGCCAACGCATGAAGGGTTGAGAGTTAATATTTTCGTCGTCTTTGGTGAAGTCTAAACCACCGCGAAGACATTCATAAACGGCACGACCGTAGTTTTTAGCGGAAAGGCCGAGTTTAGGTTTGATGGTGCAACCGAGTAGGGGGCGACCATATTTGTTTAATTTGTCCCGTTCAACGGTGATACCGTGGGGAGGACCTTGGAAGGTTTTGATTAAAGCGACGGGGAAACGGATATCTTCTAAACGGAGACCGCGTAGAGCTTTGAAACCGAAAACGTTACCAACGATCGAGGTGAGGATGTTGGTGACGGAACCTTCTTCAAATAGATCTAGAGGATAGGCAACGAAACAGAAGAACTGGTTATCTTCGTTGGGTACGGGTTCGATATCATAACAACGACCTTTATAGCGATCGAGGTCGGTTAAGTTATCGGTCCAAACGGTGGTCCAGGTACCTGTGGAAGATTCCGCCGCTACTGCCGCACCTGCTTCTTCAGGAGGAACTCCGGGTTGGGGTGTTACCCGGAAGCAAGCTAGTAGATCGGTATCTTTGGGGGTGTAGTCGGGGGTGTAGTAGGTCAGGCGGTAGTCTTTTACGCCGGCCTGGAAACCTTTGGATTTGGCTTGCACCATTGGGATTATTCCTCCATAAACTGCATGATTAGTCGCACCTGTAAAATCTCGCCGTCAACCGACATAGATTTTTCTTAAGCTCCTGTCCCCTGCTGCTAGGAGCGAAGTTAGGGAGCAATTTTCACTAATGTTTTTTTCAACTGATCATCTTAACACGAACTTTACCCTATTCTGATCATTTTTTTCTCTATCCCTAAAATTTTAATTGTTTTTTTTTCTCGGGGAGATTAGTTTCTTTAATCTCTCGTCATCTAACTTTGACAATCTCTACAAAAACACAAAAAAATCAACAAAAATTTACCTGATTGACACACAGAAACTTCTGCTCATCAGGCTTTGAGCGATTAAAACTACTCTTTAATTGAGGAAGATTATCAATAATTACAACCTCAAAAAATGTCGGCAATCGCTAAAGATGAATTAGATTTTTAAGCAATTATACCCAGTACCTAGAGGACAGTTAGACAGCAGTGAACTCTAGATAAATTAGGTCTAATTACTCAGTAATTATTGTTGAGATTTTTGGCTTGTGAACGATTATTTTCCCCTTCAAGAATTAAGGTTATTGTTGCCATTAAAACGATGACGTTCTGGAAATAGCGTGACCAATAACTGATTGATATAGACTTTTCCGACCACCGATGCTTGATTCGGTCGGTTAGTAGTAGATGCTTGTTCTCTGGTTTCCGCAGGACTGGCCTCGGCGACCATTTCCTCGCTATCCCAAGGACTGGCCACGGTTTCGGCGACCATTTCCTCCACGGACGGGCCTGGGGACACTTGACTGACTACGGGTTCTGGTTCCGGTAGAGGGGGTCTTTCTGGTTCCGATCGGGTTGCTGACACCTCGATGGTAATTTGACGGGAAGTATCTCCGATCAGGGAACCGGACGGCACGATCGACATCGCTGCCACAGAAGCATTAAAAATCGTTGTGGTTGAACCGATACAGGCATTTTCACCGATTTCACCCTGACCGACTATTAGAACTCCTGTACCTAAAATTGCCCCGGCACCGATAGCAATAACACCCTGATAGGCGGTTAGAATCGTTCCCATACCCAGACAAGCACCCGCACCGATAATTATTCGGCTATTGGGGGCTGCTCGGAGAATCACCCCCGCAGCCACGATCGCACTCTCATCAATGGTTACATCACCATTAATATAGAATTCCGAGCGGCTAATAGGTTGAACAGGGGGTAAGGACATAATTGACAGTTACTCAGTGATCAGTGATCAGTGATCAGGGGTTAGGGGGTAGGGGTTAGAGTTTCAGGTATTTTTCCCGATCCACCAACACCTAACACCTATCTCCGTTCACCGATCGCCGAGTCCTGAAATTAAGGGCGTTGAATAATCGATTCGAGAACACGACGTTTTGCTTGGGAGTCAATCCCGATCAGACGAACGTATTCCCCTTGATGGTCGCGCAGACAGGTTTCTAAAGCGGCCACCACATCGGATTCGCGACTGCTATCGATGGGGGTGCAGCTTTGCCAAGAACCGGTTTTAAAACGACGTTTATCCGCGTGTTCACTGCCAATTTTGTGACCTTGGTTCAACAAAGAACGAATTTGAGCGATCGTTTCCGCAGTTAAGGTACTGGTTAAAGTGGCAGTACCGCCGCCGGAGGAACCGGAACCATAGCTTTTGAAACTCGGTTCAGCAACGGCGGCGGTTTTACCGTTGCCATTACTAGCCACCGAACCATCGGGACGCTGGATCACCGTTTCTAAAACCCGTTTTTTAGCTTTAGCATCGATACCGAGTAAGCGGACGTATTCGCCGCTATGTTCCCGTAAACAATCTTCCAAAGCAATAATCACATCAGATTCGCGATTACTTTCGATCGGAGCGCAACTCTGCCAAGAACTGGTTTTAAACCGGCGTTTATCCGCGTGTTCGGTGCCGATTTTGTAGCCTTGGGCGAGCAGGGAACGAATTTGAGCGATCGTTTCCCCACTTAAGCTACCACTACTGCTATAACTGGCTCCGTTACTGGCGGGGCTGCTGTAGCTGCTGGTTTGGCCGCTGCCGTTACTAGCGGAGGTGCCACCGGGACGGTGAATAATCATTTCGACGACGCGTTTTTTCGCCTGCGGGTCGATCCCGATCAGACGGACGTACTCATCGCTATTTTCCGCCACGATCGCTTCGATATCGCGAACGATGCCGGCTTCGCCCTTGGTTTCGATCGCCGGCCCGGTTAACCAAGAACTGGTTTTAAACCGGCGTTTATCCGCGTGTTCGGTGGCGATTTTCAGCCCTTGGGCCAGCAGGGAACGCACTTGTACCGACAGGTCAGAATTGCCGTTACCGTTGCTATGGCCGGCGTGGACGGCGGTGGTGGTGCGGGCCGGTTCTCCCGGGGTGTCTTCGGGGCGTTGGATAATCATTTCCAGTACGCGCCGTTTAGCGGCGGGATCGACTCCGATCAGGCGGACGTATTCGCCCTGTAGGTTTCTCAGGGAGGCTTCTAGGGATTGGGATACCTGTTCTTCGCGGCTGCCGTCGATAAAGCCGGCACTTAACCAAGAACTGGTTTTAAAGCGGCGTTTGTCAGCGTATTCTAGCCCGATTTTGTAGCCTTGGGAGAGGAGGGAGCGAACCTGCGCTCGAATGTTTGTATTTAAACTCATAGGTGTCACCGAATTTCTATATAGCGTCTCATTAGCGATGTTTATAGCGGCTGCCGGTGGCGGAGTCGCTGGGCTTTGGGCTTTGATCGGGACGCTGGGGGCGAGGTCGATATCGACAATGTGACGAGTGAAGGCTCGATCGATTTCTGTGACATCGGGTAAGCGATCAGCCTGCTGTTGGCTGGTGATCACGGAACCGGATGGCACGAATTTACCGGCGGGGATTTCCACGTCTTGAACGAGGGCGTGCATCATGACTATGCAATCGGCCCCGATGCGAGCATTAAAGACGGTGGAGCGAAAACCGATAAAACAGCGATCGCCCACATAGGCCGGCCCGTGAATGAGTGCCATGTGGGTGATGCAGCTGCCCCGGCCGATCCACACTGAATATTCTCGGCCGTCATCTCCCACCACACGGCTTTTTTCTAAACCGTGGATGATTGCCCCGTCCTGAATTTTGCTGTCGTCGCCAATGTGAAAGGGGGTTCCCTCATCGGCGCGGATGGAAGTCCCCGGAGCGATCACCACTCGCGCCCCGATCTCGATAGCGCCACTGAGGTTAGGGAAGGTGTGGACTTTGGCACTCTCGTCTATGCGCGTTTCCTCTGGGGATTTGGTCCGCTTTTTCGGACTAGCCGCCGTTGTGCGGACGACCATAGTTAGTCTTCCTCCATACTGAATTTGGCTGGCTGGTTGTTAATTAACTGTGTTTGGGTCCTATCGATGTTTAACCGGATTGACGAAATTCGTCCCTCTTGCTGTAGAGGGTGCGATTTTCTACGGTTATAGTGTCAATAATCCCCACCACCATCGCGTCAAGGGGGCGATTGTTCTGCCCGTCTTCGATCCGAGCCGCTCCTCCCCGGGACACTAGCACCCATTCATTAAGCCCCGCTCCGACAATATCACCCGCTACTTCGTATTTAGGCAAAAGTTGCCCTTGAGCGTCGATGAATTGCAAAAGCAGAAGTTTCACTCCCGTCATACTGCGAGGTTTCAGGGTGCTAACGACGGTTCCGCAAACTTTGGCAATTTGCATGGAATTTGTTTACACTAAAAGTTAGTTGCGCTCTAGATTCGTCTTAAAGGTTGCGGGTTAACACTTTCACGAAACTGTTCCACGGCGTCTGTATAACGAATGGGAAGAACGAATTCGAGGTTTTCGTGGGGACGGGCGATGATGTGGGTCGAGAGAACTTGACCACCTTTAACACGATTAGATGCCGCTTCTGTCCCCGCCGATACGGAGGCCTGTACTTCCGAAACGTCCCCCCGGACGATGACGGTGACGCGACCACTACCAATTTTTTCGTAACCTACTAGGGTTACGCGGGCGGCTTTTACCATGGCATCAGCCGCCTCGACGACGGCTGGGAAACCCAAGGTTTCCACCATGCCCACTGCAATTGACATAATATTTTTGTCTCCTAATGGTTGGCTTTCTTCGACTCTATAGATGCTGACCCCGATCAACGGTGTTTAATAGCTGCGGAATTGCTCTACTTCTTCGGTGTAGCGAATGGGCAGCACGTATTCGAGGTTTTCGTGGGGACGAGCGATGATATGGGTAGATAGCACTTGTCCTCCGTTAACCCGGTTGGCGTTTTCCACTCCGGCAGCCACAGAAGCTTGCACTTCTGAAACGTCTCCCCGGACAATGACAGTGACGCGACCACTACCGATCTTTTCGTAACCCACTAGAGTCACCCTGGCGGCTTTGACCATGGCATCGGCCGCTTCCACAACGGCGGGAAATCCTAGGGTTTCAATCATTCCTACTGCAATTGGCATTTTTTTGTTCCTCGCTTGTCAAGCCAAACTAAACTATTAATCTCGTTAGCGTTATCAACTTTGTTTCAGTCAAATTCTTTCCTTGTTACTTTTCCTGCTCTAGCTTTGGTGGCAGTCGGGATCGTGGCAAGGTGGGGGTAAGACCATCCTAAATTTTATCTCGATCGTGACCGTTTTCATCCACTAATTTTATTTTCTAGGGCTGGTTGGTAAAAATTTGACGAGTCAGGCAAAATTATCAACCTAAAAAAAGCATAGGAAACTATGACACCTTTGACAATATAAAACATTATGATTATTTCTCATCTTCCGGTTAACGAAAGTTAATCATTCCTTTACTTCGCTCATCAGACTCAGCAATTCTCAGGACATTGACAGCTAAAACCTTTGCTATGACTGCATTTGCCCTTTAACTTCTCTCTTGGCAGCTCGATTGTCTCTGCCGGATTTACTGGCAGATAAAAGCCTATTTTTCGCTGATTTCGGCTTTTTTATAATTTTTTTATACTATATACGGCTGGGGTTGGGGAGTGGGGGAGCCTTTGTCAGTGTTGCCAAAGGCACGGCGTAGCCGTCCAGTAAACAGTGATCAGTAAACAGTGAACAGTAATCAGTCAGGGTGAGAGCATCTCAAACGCTATTGACAATTAGCCAATTTTGTGAGCCGTTTGCTGTATAGTTACGAAATCGACCCATTTGGTCGATTTTTGCTTAACAATTGAGATGGCCAATTCTCCTCAAATATGGCTGAATCGCTCTCAGGGTAAGCAACTCACCTAAAGTTCATTTTGTCAAGGATTGTTAAGATGCGCTTACCCTGAGTAATCAGTGAACTGAAAACTCACATCTGATCACTGGTAACTGGTAACTGATCACTGATTCTAGCGATCGATCTCACCTTCGTAGGGTTGGACACCGATCGAGGGATAATTATCGTGGTTAGGACTGAAAACTTCTAAGACTGCATGAGCTAACTTTTGGAAAAAGTCGGGACTCTCGTGCAAGGATTTAAGTGCCGCTTCTAATTCCGGACGGGAGAAATCGAAGCCTTGGGAGCGAGCTATCTCTAGTAATTGCTGAGGATCTTGGGTTGAACGCATTTTTTGACCCAATTCTTCGTTTTTAGCGGCTAAGGCGAAAAAGTCGAACACTTGATTTTTAGACATATAAATACTTTTCCTTTGATGATTAAAGGTGTGGCCTCGGCGGCGTGGAGGTTAAACTGCCTAGTATGGTTCATTTTTATCCTACCAGTCAGGAGATATCCTCAAAGCAAAAGTTTCGTTTTTCTTTGCTTGTATGGCTGAGTATGCTTTAGGTCTAATTCTGAGGAGTGGGAAGTGGGGTGTAGGGTGTGGGGTGTGGGGTGTGGGGTGTGGGGTGTGGGGTGTAGGGTGTAGGGTGTGGGGTGTGGGGTGTAGGGTGTTTTCTCAGTGAACTGATAACTGATAACTGATAACTGAATCCTGCCGACCGCCGACCGCTTCTTTCAAGTCAGAGAATAAATAGCCTAAAATAGAAACCTGCACTCTTGTTTCTGTAGCCAGCATCATGAATAAATCCCCACGTCGTTACCATATCACCACCTTTGGTTGTCAGATGAATAAGGCTGACTCCGAACGCATGGCGGGTATTTTAGAAGATTTGGGGTTTCAATGGTCTGAGGATGCCAACGAAGCCGATTTAATCCTCTACAATACCTGTACAATTCGCGATAATGCCGAACAGAAGGTTTATTCCTATCTCGGTAGACAGGCTAAACGCAAACAAACTCAACCCCATCTTACTCTAGTGGTCGCTGGCTGCGTGGCCCAACAGGAAGGGGAACAATTATTAAGACGGGTTCCCGAAGTGGATTTAATTATCGGTCCCCAACACGCAAATCGCTTGGGAGACTTATTACAACAAGTTTTTGACGGTTCCCAGGTGGTGGCCACCGAACCCATCCACATCATGGAAGATATCACCAAACCGCGCCGGGATAGTAATATTACCGCTTGGGTGAACGTCATCTATGGTTGTAATGAACGCTGTACCTATTGTGTGGTTCCGGGGGTGCGTGGGGTGGAACAATCCCGCACTCCTGCCGCAATTCGAGCAGAAATGGCACAATTAGGACAACAGGGTTATAAAGAAATCACCCTTTTAGGTCAAAATATCGATGCCTACGGACGGGATTTACCCGGAGTGACGGCAAGCGGCCGACATCTGCACAATTTCACCGATTTACTCTACTACATTCACGATGTGGCCGGCATTGAACGTCTCCGTTTTGCCACCAGTCACCCCCGCTATTTTACCGAACGTTTAATTAAAGCTTGTCAGGAATTACCTAAAGTTTGTGAACATTTTCATATCCCTTTTCAATCGGGGGATAATGATGTTCTCAAGGCGATGAAACGGGGCTATACTCAGGAAAAATACCGACAAATTATTGCTAATATTCGCGATTTAATGCCAGATGCTGCCATTAGTGCCGATGCGATTGTCGGATTCCCCGGAGAAACAGAGGCACAGTTCGAGAATACTTTAAAATTAGTCGATGAGATTGGTTTTGATCAATTAAATACGGCGGCCTATTCTCCCCGTCCAGGCACTCCGGCCGCTATTTGGGATGATCAATTAAGTGAGCAGGTAAAAAGCGATCGCTTACAAAGATTAAATCATTTAGTGGCCACAAAAGCCGCCGAACGTTCCCAAAGATATTTAGGCAGAATTGAGGAAATTTTAGTGGAAGAAGTTAACCCTAAAGATGCTAGTCAAGTTATGGGAAGAACTGGAGGTAATCGCTTAACTTTCTTTACGGGAAATATCGAGGAATTGCGCGGCACATTTGTTAAGGTTAAAATTACCGAAGTCCGTCCCTTTAGTTTGACGGGAGTGATCTTTTAATAGTTAACAGTGACCCCTCAGCAGTGAAAAAAGGCAATAGCTATCGGGAATAATTTGCCAAGTAGGTAGCTGTTAAAAATTGTCAGATACCCCCCTTATCAAGGGGTGCAGGGGGGATCAAAGGCAAAATCTATCTTCAATTTAATTATAACTAATTACTTATTTTATGGATATTATCGCTATTTTGCAGCAAGATTATCAAAGATTTCCCCTCGATCAAACCTATGATATTTATGCTGATGACGTTTATTTTCAAGACCCTCTCAATCAATTTCGGGGGATTAAACGCTATCGGGAAATGATTGGTTTTATGGGTCAATGGTTCCAAGCTATCAAGATGGATGTCCACGCAATTGAACAGCAGGGAAATATTATTAATACCCGTTGGACATTGCACTGGACAACCCCTTTACCTTGGCGGCCTCGCATCGCTATTTCTGGACGCAGTGAATTAACTCTCGATGACAATAATCTGATTATTTCTCATATCGATTATTGGGATTGTTCACGCTGGGATGTGCTGCGTCAGCATTTACCTTTTCCCAGTTCTTAACTAGGGTCTGCTGAAAAAGTTTTTCGTGGGGACAGGGTGTGGGGTGATGGGGTGATGGGGAAGTGGGGTGATGGGGAAGTGGGGAAATTGAACTAAAACCCTAAAACCCTAAAACCCTAAAACCCTAAAACCTGAATCCTGACTCCTGACTCCTGACTCCTGACTCCTGACTCCTCAAAACCTAAGACTCTGTACTTCACAACTATGGAAATTGCTATAGATTTTTTAACCAGAAAATGCCGACCAACGAGCGCTCATTTGCTTGACAAAATCCTGTAAAAATGCTAGGCGCTGATTTTGTTCCCAGACCTGTTTAACTTTATTCTGCAAACTCGTCCAATTCCAATCATTATTCAGTTGCTCGTTAATTTCCTGTTCTTGGAAATATTCAACTAAACTTAAACCAGCTAAACGAGTTAAATAGGCTGCCCCGATTCCCTGCACTGTACCACCGGCAATATAAGTAATCGCATTTCCCTTGAGAATCGTTCCTAATGCTTGGGTTGTCACTTCTACCATGCCCAATTGTACCATCATTTTCCCCAGGGTAGTCATGGCTGTTTTTGCCTGTTCAAGGGACATTTTTTGTTGATAAATTGCCCCTAAATCCACTAACATTTGAGCGTTAGTGGCTGCCGCTAAAACTAAATCTAGGGCCGCAAGAGGATTAGCAAAAGTGGCAGTAGCAGCTATCCATTGGTATTGTTCGATAACAGGTAAAGCCTTTTTGCGTCGGGATTGATTAAGTAATTGTTTGGTTTCCTTGGCTAATTCGAGCGCTTGTCTCCAGATAGTTCCCAGAACTAATTCGGACTTTTCTTGTTCGATAATTTGTCGGAGATGATTATCTAAAGGAGTGATAACCACGGTTTGGGGTTCCGTCCATTCCTTGATTTCTCCATTGCTTTGATGTTGACGAACTTTTAGGGGTTCAGGGGCAGCGGCTATGGCTAAAATATGATGAGCGGGAATAGTTTCTTTCAGTCTTTGTTTCAGGGAAAGGAGAATTTCTTCTCTGGTTTCGGCAGGTAAACGATCCTGTTTATTCAGTAACAGGATAACACGCTGGTGCATTCGATCGAATTGCTGGAGTATTTGCCATTCGGAATCGCTTAAATCCCCATTGATGAGATACAAAACTAGGTCGGCTGCCAGAGCTTTTTTCTGGTTAGCGGTGGAGTCGAAAGTTAGAAGCGGTTCCGTTTCCAGAAAAGCGATAGATTCCCCAAAGTTGCCGCTTTCTAGTAGTTTTTTTAAGGCAGTTTTACCAGTTTTTCTAGCACCGGTAATGGCAATTTTCAGGTCTTGGCGACTAAATTCTTCATTTAATTGGGTTAAACTGGTTTTGAGTGGGGTTAAGTCTTGATTGGGGTCTTCGTTGGCCAGATAATTAATTATCTTCTCGGCCTTGCTAATCGCTTGTTTAACCTTTTCTAGACTCAGGGGAGTGGGAGGTGAAAAATCGATTTTCGTGTTGGGTTTTTGCCAAAACCAGATACCAGCACCAAGAGCAATCGCACCGAAAATACCCCATGAACCGATTTCGCTCAGTCTGCTATTGAGAGTTTCCCCCAGGGTGAAAGCGATGGTAATGCCTATCCCCGTCACTAAAATCGGTTTACCCAATCTTCCCGTCATTTTTCCTCATCCTCGCCAACTGCTGTGATTATTCTAGCTTTTTTGTGCTGGATTTCATCTCAAAATCAACTTTTCAGCCGACAATTCCTCGCCGGTGTCCCGGCTGCTCTTGCCTAAAAAGCCTCAGATATGTCATAATGATCGATTGCGTGTAAATTTACCCGATCCCCTGTTGTTATGGCTAGTAAAAAAGGCGTTCGCCTAATCATCACTGTAGAATGCACGGAATGCCGCAGTAATCCCGATAAGCGTACCCCCGGCGTTTCTCGCTACACCACCAGCAAAAACCGCCGCAATACCACCGGCAGACTGGAAATCAAGAAATACTGTCCCCACTGCAATAAGCACACCGTCCACAAGGAAATTAAGTAAACACACTTTAGTTAAAAAGTCAAGCAATCTTTACAAATCTATGAGCTACTATCGTAAACGTCTCTCTCCCATCTCCCCCAGTCAACCGATTGACTACAAAGACACCGAACTCCTCCGCAAATTCATCACCGAACGCGGCAAAATTCTGCCTAGACGTATCACCGGTTTAACTTCTAAACAACAGCGAGATTTAACGGAAGCGGTGAAACGGGCCCGTTTAATGGCTTTATTGCCTTTTGTCAACCAAGAAGCCTAAATTCAGTGATCAGTAATCAGTAATCAGTGAACAGTGATCACTGAAAATAACATATATAATTGGCTAATTAAAGCAGTTATCTTCATGGTGAGGTAGGAAGTTCTCCTTTTGGAGAGCCGGTCGTCGATACCAAATTAGGTTATGCTTCCTCTTGATAAGAAACGCTGTATTTGATAAGTAATAGGATAAAATTAAGTAGGGAGGCACAATTATTTGTAGGATGGGTTAGCGGTAGCGTAACCCATGGGGGAGTTGGGTTTCATGCTTCAACCCAACCTACCTTCATCTTATATTTAATTCCACCCACCCACTTAACTTCTTGGTGAGGATAGGCACTCATGGAAGAAGTAGTTAGATATGTGTAATTAATTGTATCTAGCTACTTAACTTAAAACTTAAACCTGATAACTGATAACTGATAACTGATAAGCGATCTCAGTATATTGGGGTTGCTTTCTCGTTTTTGCAAAGAAATATATCGAAATCGGCAGCGGATGGGAAAATTCGTGCGAGAATCTAAAGAAATTGTTAAATCGCCCTAGGAGTAGCCAACGATTTTGTGATTATCGATCCAAATCCACCAATTAGCACAATGGGAGGCTCTTATGGAAAAGCAGCCATCAGAAATCGAGATCGAGCTAGATACACAGCTAAAAGCGGAGTATTCCGAGCAGTTTCTGCGTAGTATATTTAATTCCGTGCAAGCGTCGATTTTTGTAGTGGACGTGCTGGAAAATAGAGATTTTCGCTATGTGGGAGCAAACCCCGTTCATGAACGCTGGACAGGATTGCGTTCATCAGAGATTAAAGGCAAAACTCCCGAACAAATCCTTCCCCCCGATGATGCGCGCAGTGTGCGGCAACACTATAGTGATTGTGTGCGTTACGGAACAACTATTTCCTACGAACAGTATTTACCTTTTCAAAATATACCCTACTGGTGGCTGACAACTTTAACACCCCTACGGGATAACAATGCGCGTATCTATCGTTTGGTGGGAACCAGTACCAATATCACCGAACGTAAACAGGCCGAAGAAGCTTTAAGATTACAAGCAGAACGGGAACAACTACTGGGGGTAATGCAGGAAAGAATCCGGCAATCGTTGGATCTCGATCGCATTTTGCAAAGAACCGTTAAAGAAGTGCGACAATTCCTCAACTGCGATCGAGTGTTAATTTATCGTTTATTCCCCGATCATAGTGGCATGATTGTGGTGGAATCCCATACTGTGAGGATTAATTCCGTCTTAGGAAACAGCATCGAGGATCCCTGTTTTAATTTATCCCCAGAACGTCTGGAAAATTATCGTCGCGGGAGAATTCAAGTTATTGAAAATGTCCATAATTCGGGACTTGATCCCTGTTATCGCAGCCTACTCACCTCTTTGCAAGTACAGGCTAACCTGGTGGTGCCAATTATCTGCGATAACCAACTCTGGGGGTTACTAATTGCCCAAAATTGCCAAAAAACTCGCTCTTGGCAATCCCAAGAAATAGAGCTGCTCAAACAATTAGCCATTCAAGTGGGAATTGCCATTCAACAAGCAGAACTGCACCAACGGGTAAAATGCTTGAATACTGCCTTAGAATCGGAGGTTCAGCAAAGAACCGCCGAATTGCAGATGACTTTGAAGTATGAAGCATTAATCGGACGGATTACCGAAAAAATTCGCGATAGTCTCGATGAAAATCATATTCTGCAAACCACCACTAGGGAATTAGTCCAGGTTTTACCCGTAGAACGGGCCCAAATTGAGCTTTACAATCCCAGTCGCAGCCAAGCCACTATTGTCCACGAATATACCACTCAAGAGTTGATCTGTCAGGGAATTAGCCGTCAAATTAGCGATTTTCCCGAAATCTATCAACCGCTGCTGCACAAACAAATTTTACAATTTGTTGATCGTCTTCCCCTTGGCAATCCGCAAATCTGTCGTGTTAACCGTTGCGCTTGTCCTATCTTTGACGATCAGGGTTTTTTGGGCAATATTTGGCTAATTAGACCAGCTAATCAGATTTTTAACTCCTTAGAAACTAATTTGATTCAACATATTGCCACCGAATGTGCGATCGCTATTCGCCAGGCGCGACTTTACGAATCTTCCCAAGCACAAGTGAGGGAATTAGAAAAACTGGAAAGATTAAAAAGCGAATTCCTGAAAACCCTTTCCCATGAACTGCGAACCCCGATTACCAGCATTCGTCTAGCGGTGGAAACCCTAGAAAGTCTCCTGGAATATCAAGGGATCGAGATTGATCCACAGGATTCGATCGGTGAACTGTTGCAAATTCTTAACATTGAATCTCAACGTCAGAGTAAGTTAGTTAATGATCTGTTGACTTTAACCTATCTGGATGCGGAAACCGAACCCCCAGCGTTCGAAACAATCGACTTACTTTCTTGGCTACCCTTATTAGTGGAACCTTTTCGCACTCTCACCCGCGAGCGACAACAGCAGTTAATTTTAGATATAGATGGGGATATACCGGAGATTAACAGCAATCTTTGTGATATCGAACGCATCATAGCGGAATTACTGACCAATGCTTCTAAATATACCCCAGAACAAGGGATAATTAGGGTAAATGTCTGGCGTGCGGACGAGCAAATATTAATTAGTGTGAGCAATTCAGGTGTAGAAATCGCTCCAGAGGAATTATCAAGAATATTTGCTCCTTTTTATCGCATTCCTACCCAAGATCCCTGGCGCTACAGTGGCACCGGTTTAGGTTTAGCTTTAGTCCACAAACTGATTAAACCCCTGAATGCCACCATCGATGTCACCAGTGCCAATGCTGTCACCACTTTTACCCTCACCTTGCCAATCTAGTCAAGCAGAAAACTTTTTAGAAAAAAACCTTGCAATTATTTCGAGGGCGTGCTATATTGAGAAAGGACTGAAAAACGCCGAGATAGCTCAGTTGGTAGAGCAGAGGACTGAAAATCCTCGTGTCCGCGGTTCAAATCCGCGTCTTGGCATCTAAAAAAAACAAAATTTGCCCTGTATTTACTTTCTAATCTGCTAGGTTTTGTAAATGCAAGGATGGGCGGTTAAAATGCGTCTTATACCACAGAAAACGGGTTTCTCGGAGAAACCCGTTTTCTACTCATGCAAAACTGAAAAGTCCCCCCAACCAGCAACTACTTTTTGATTTTGGGCTTGACGTAAGCGGTCACGGATTAAGATAATCTAACAAGTATGTACGACAATGAAATCCTAGACTCTAGCAACTCCTTAAATAATCCTCTCGATGGGAGCGATCCAGATCAAGCAGCGGAAATCCCTCCCGATCCGGAGGAAATGCTCTCATTGCTTACTTCTGCTCATGTCAGCGAGAGGATGATCGCGGCCCGCGCCTTTTGTGAATTGCGGGACGAAAGAGCGATCGCTCCTTTACTGGAGATGTTAAGCGATGTCTGTCCCCTAGTGCGTGTCAGTGTCGCCTACGCTTTGGGCAGAAATCCCAGTCTTAGCGCCGTGGAGCCTTTAATCGAGCTACTGGCCAGAGATTGGAATGGTTACGTCAGAAAAGGGGTAGTTTGGGCCCTAGGTAACTGTGGTGATCGCAGAGCGATCGAGCCTTTGGTTCATGCTCTCAAAACCGATATTTCGGCGGTGCGATTATGGGCCGCCAGTAGTTTGGCCCAGATTGCCAAGGTCAATTATGAAGATATCATCACCGTCTTGCCGCCTTTAATTGAAGGATTGCGCCGAGATTTAATCGCGGCGGTGCGGAGTAATTGCGCTTGGTCGATCGGTCAATTATGCCGAGAATTGCCCTTAAATGTGATTTATGCCACGGCGATCGATGCTTTGATCGAGGCCTTGGTGGAAGATGAGGATTTAGGTGTCAAGGAAGATGCTAGGGGTGCTTTATTAAAAGTGGGCGACCCGAGAGGATTACAATTGATCGAGGAATTAGAGCTTGAAGGAATTATCTAAACCGCTAATTTTGGGCGTTACGGGGGCATCAGGGCTGATTTATGCCGTCCGTACTCTCAAATATCTACTTTTAGCCGACTACACGATCGATCTAGTGGCCTCCAAATCAGCTTACACTGTCTGGCAAGCAGAAGATAATGTGCGGATGCCTCCAGAACCAGAGCTGCAAGAACAATTTTGGCGCGGCCAATGCGGGGTGATGGAAGGGGGAAAATTACGCTGTCATCGTTGGGGCGATGTGGGGGCAACGATCGCCAGTGGTTCCTATCGCACCCTTGGTATGGTAATTATTCCCTGTAGCATGAGTACAGTGGCCAAATTAGCGGGGGGATTAAGTTCCGATTTGCTAGAAAGGGCGGCCGATGTGCAGATGAAGGAGGGCAGAAAATTGGTTTTAGTACCGCGAGAAACCCCCTTTAGTTTAATTCATCTGCGTAATTTAACCACTTTAGCCGAGGCGGGCGTTAGAATCGTGCCAGCAATACCGGCATGGTATCACCATCCCCAATCGATCGAGGATTTGGTAGATTTTGTCATCGCTCGTACTCTCGATCAGTTAGATATCGATTGTGTGGCCATTAATCGCTGGCAAGGACATTGACAGTTATCAGTGATCAGTTATCAGTGATCAGTGATCAGTTATCAGATGTAAGTTATCAGATGTAAGTTTTAAGTTAATTAGTTAGTTAGTTATCTTTATCTTTATACCTGTTTACTGTTTACTGATCACTGATCACTGAATCAAGGGAGGTAAAAATGGGCTGGATTATGGTCTTATTTGCGATCGCTGTAGGCGGATTACTGATCTGGCAGAATCTGGGGGTGATCACTTTGGTCTTTTTTGGCGGTATTATGACGGTAAAACTGCCCCTAGCGGTCTGGGTGTTACTTTTCACCCTAGCGGGAATTATCAGTGGTTTAACCCTGCAATTTCTCCATAGTTTT
This sequence comes from Microcystis sp. M44BS1, assembly GCF_020244875.1. Lineage (NCBI taxonomy): Bacteria > Bacillati > Cyanobacteriota > Cyanophyceae > Chroococcales > Microcystaceae > Microcystis > Microcystis sp. M44BS1. The sequence goes on along the minus strand of NZ_JADBVM010000171.1, from coordinate 14,659 downwards.
GGTCGTCCTTTGGCCGCCCCAAAAGCCTCCCCTCGTATAGCGAATAATCCTCAAGTCCCACCCCCATCTCCCCGACCTACCTATATTCAAGATCGCGCCGCTTCTCCACAGGGTAACGATTGGGAAAGAGATAGCGGTGATGATTGGAATTTTGATGCACCCCCCGAAAAACCGACTACCATTCAGGATCGGGAAGAATTCCCGCCTAGGGTTGCTGATGGGGAAAAAGCGAATTTTGTCAAGCCCCCACAGGACAGTTCTCAAACTGGCTCGGTTTATTCCTATAGTTACCGCACGGCCAAACAGACTCGCGGGGAAAAAGCCGAGCAAGTTTACGATGTCAATTATCGGATTATTACGCCCCCCGCCCAGGATGAAAACCAAGAGCGGGAGGTAAACAAAGGGGATGAGGAAGATTGGATATAAACTTTGACAGAGTAGAGGTTTCTACCTGAATCCCTCAGAGAAGACAAACTGTTCCGGCCTTGTCTCCTGTCTTACAATGGGGAAATCTAGGTTGTGTAGATAGAGCGCCATGAAACACACATTATCCGTATTAGTTGAAGATGAAGCGGGAGTCTTAACCCGTATTGCTGGATTATTCGCCCGTCGCGGCTTTAATATTGAAAGTCTGGCCGTGGGTCCTGCTGAACAGATGGGAGTTTCTCGGATTACGATGGTAGTACCCGGGGACGAGGACAGCATCGAACAGTTAACCAAACAACTTTACAAATTAATTAACGTCCTCAAGGTGCAGGATATCACCCAAACCCCCTGTGTGGAAAGGGAATTAATGCTGATTAAAGTTAATGCTACCGCCGAGCGCCGGGCCGAAGTGATCGAATTAGCGCAGGTATTCCGGGCGCGGATTGTGGATATTTCCGAGGAAACCCTGACCATCGAAGTGGTGGGGGATCCGGGTAAAATGGTGGCGATTATGCAGATGCTGAATAAATTTGGCGTTCGCGAGGTGGCCCGTACCGGTAAAATTGCTCTGATTCGCGAGTCGGGAGTCAATACGGAATACCTCAAAGCTTTAGAGGCTAAAATGTCAATTTAGGGATATTGGGTATGAATTGGGAATTGGGGAGATGGGGTGTTGGGGTTTTAGTTGAAATTCCCCACTTCTCAACTTCCCCACTTCCCCTATTGCCTATTGCCTTCAGAAGCTGATAACTGATAAAAACTATGTCTAACCAGTCGCCGAAAACCCAAATTAGTCAACTTGTCACCGTTGCCGTGCAGAAATTGCAAGGAAAGGTGAATTTTCAGGCGGTAAATCTCAAAAAAGGGGCGAGAGTTCCTGAATTACGCCTTAAAAACGAGAATGGCAGCGGGGAAAGCAAATATCCCCTTATCGGCGATCGCTATTTGTTGGGTCGTAGTTCCAGTTCCTGTGATATTACTATCCGTAACACTGTGGTGAGTCAGATTCATTGTTCCCTGCAGCGTGACCCGAAAAATCCCCATCATTTCCTGCTCACAGATGAAAACTCCACCAACGGGGTTTATATGGGTAAACGTCGTCTCAAAAGCGTTTCCCTGCGTCATGGTGATATCTTTACCCTGGCCCCCCCAGACTTAGCCAATTGTGTCACCATCTCCTACTACTGTCCCCCTCCCCTGTGGGCGCGACTTTTGCGCTATGGTTTCTATGGTGCGGGTGGTATTTTCGGTTTATTAGTTTTAGCGGTTATCTGGGAAAGTCGCAAAGTTAATGTTTATCCACTCCCTTCCGGGGTGAGCGGTCCGGTGGTGGTTTACCCTAGGGATGGTCAAACTCCCCTCAATCCCATTCGACAGGAAACTCACCGAGAATTAGATAATCTGGGCGATTTTTCTCCCTATTTGCCCCAGGCGGTTGTCGCTTCCGAAGATAGTCGTTTTTACTGGCATTTTGGGGTTGATCCTTTGGGGATTGTCCGGGCAATTATGATTAATTGGCAAGGTCGGGGCATTCGTCAAGGGGCCAGCACCCTGACTCAACAGTTAGCGCGTAGTTTATTCCCCGAAGTCGGTCGCCAAAATACTGCCGATCGCAAACTCCGGGAGGCTGTGGTCGCTTTACAATTAGAAGCGGTCTATAGTAAGGATACAATTCTCAAAACCTATCTCAATCGAGTTTATCTCGGTCTGGCCGGTTACGGTTTTGAAGATGCGGCCGGCTTTTATTTCGATAAATCCGCCAGAGATTTAGATATCTCCGAGGCTGCTACTCTTGTGGCTATGTTACCCGCCCCGAATCGATTTAATCCCATTCAAGATTACGACACTTCCGTACAATTACGCAATCGTGTCATCGATCGCATGGCCGAATTAAGGATGATTTCCCCAGAAGCGGCGGCCAGCGCCCGCAGATCTCGCATTGAAATCAGTCCCCAAGCCAAAAAATCCCTATCTAGTACGATTGCACCATATTTTTATAGTTACGTTTTCGAGGAATTACAGGACCTTTTAGGGGAAGAAGTGGCTAAAGAGGGCAATTTTATCGTTGAAACCAGTTTAGACCGCCGGCTGCAAGCGATCGCAGAAAAAAGCTTAAAAAATAATGTCTTAAACCAAGGACCCCGCTATCGATACTCCCAAGGGGCTTTAGTTACCCTAAACAGTCAAACTGGGGAAATTCTCGCTTTAGTCGGGGGAGTTGATTATCAAAAAAGCCAATTTAACCGCGCTATCCAAGCTAAACGTCAACCCGGTTCCACTTTTAAGGTATTTGCTTATGCTGCCGCCCTAGAAAAGGGAATATCGCCCTATAAAACCTATACCTGCGCTGGACTCTCTTGGCAAGGACAAGCCTATTCTCCCTGTGAACGTAGTAGCGGGGGGGTCAATATGTTTCAAGGTTTAGCGCGATCGGAAAATAGTGTTGCCCTTCGCATTGCTCGCGAGGCAGGATTAAGTAATGTGGTCAATGTGGCGGAACGTTTGGGGGTGAAATCACCTTTAAATGCTGTACCGGGGCTAATTTTAGGGCAAAGCGAGGTAAATGTCTTAGAAATGACCGGCGCTTATGGGGTTTTTGACCATGGCGGGCGCTGGAATCGTCCCCACGCCATTAAACGCATTCTCGACGCTTCCGACTGTAAAAATGTGGAGGATTTGAGTACTTGTCGGGTTATTTATGACTATGGCGACGATAGCGAGAGAAATCAGCAGGTAATCTCCCCTAAAACCGCCGAAACAATGAATAGCTTATTGCGGGGGGTGATAACTAATGGTACAGGAGGTGCTGCTAGTATTGGCATGGGAGAAGCGGGTAAAACGGGAACTACGGATAATTATGTGGATCTCTGGTTTATCGGTTATCTTCCCCGGCGCGACTGGGTGACAGGCATTTGGTTAGGGAATGATAATAATTCTCCCACTGCGGGCAGTAGTCAACAGGCAGCCCGGTTATGGGGCGATTATCACCGTCAGTTAATAACTACACAAAACTAATCCCAATACTACTAGCTACTTTTCCCGTTGCCTATTCCAGAGTTCCCTCAAACCAGAGACTTCCCACCCACCATTAAAACAATAAGGGTGTCCTAGCCCTAGCTAACACACCCAGTATCTGTCTATTCAAACAAGGAATTAAATGAAGGCGAAGTTACCAGCAGCTAATGTACCAGTAATCGAGGTAACTGTCGCAACGGTGATGTTGGGGGTTGACCAGTCACTGTCAAAGTCATAGAGGAGGGTCTTTGTATCGGTGGCGAAGGCAAAACGAATTGATGATTTAGTATTCCCCAAGGCCTCAATATTATCAAAAGTATCAACAATGATACTGCTAGAAGCATTGACAGCAGTAGCCGCATCACTAACAACTGCCGTCGTACCCGCTGTTGGAACGCCTCCGTAAGCACTAACAGTAAATGCGAAGACATCATTATCACCGGTAATGAATTGGGTAACTGTCTGATTACCCTGATTGGTAAATACAAATGTATCAGCACCATTACCACCATCTAGGATATTCGTTCCCGGACCACCAGTTAGGGTATCGTTTCCGTCGCCACCAGTTAGGCTATCGGATAACGCGCCACCATCTAGGATATCGTTTCCATTGCCACCGATTAGGGTATCGTTTCCATTGGCACCGATTAGGATATCGTTTCCATTGCCACCATCTAGGCTATCGTTTCCCGAACCAGCATTTAGGCTATCGTTTCCGTCGAAACCGAACAGGGTATCGGCCATCATGCTACCGGTTAGGATATCGTTACCATTGGCACCTCTAAGTACGAAGGGACCAAGGTTACCCAACATGGCAATTTCTTCGCTAGCGGCATCTTGGTTTTGTGCTTTAGTAAACCTTTGATTACCACCAAAGTCGAGGATATGGGTTGCCGGACCGGTTACAAAAGTAGAGGCGACGTAAGTGTCAGTTCCGCCAGGAAGAAAATAATTTTGTGAAAAAGGGGGGGTGCTTTTATAACCAGAGAGGTTAGCACTCGCCACGTCAGTCTGACCCAATCCGTTGCGAAGTAACCAAGCGGAACGTCCAGAGATTTCACCTAAAGCAGTAAGATTTCTACCGGTGACTGTGGTAGTGATAGAAACGGCTAGGTCGAGATTGGCTGGATCGGCTGCCCAAAAAGCTGCTAGACTTGGGGGGAAAGTGGTAGTATTGATGGTATAACCCGTGGTGGAGCCAATCGGAGCAGCAATGGTGATAGGAGGCATAGTTTTTTCTTTGAGTGATATGTTTGAATTTGAAGAGTTTGACAGTCCTCTCCCATGATTATCATATACCGAGAAAAAAAAATGCAACCTTTTTCTCTTGGTTTGTTTCCTGAATTATTGCTAATGGTTAAATTTTTATCAATTTTGGGTTAATTTTCGGCTGGGTGTGACATAAATCACGCCAGAAATTAAAGTTAATGCTACTGATAGCCAAAAGGCAATCTGAGAAATTAAATTATATTCAGAAGGCAAGGGAGCAATTAAGAGAGCGATAGCGATAATTTGGCTGACTGTTTTGCTTTTTCCCCACCAATTAGCCCCTTTTATGTCGCTATTTCCTGTTAAATTCGGATTAATGCGCCAACCAGCGATCGCTAATTCCCGAGCGAGAATCAAAAATACTCCCCAAGCAGCAATTAAATCCATTTCAATCAGGGCTAAGAGGGGAGCGAGAACCAGCAATTTATCGACCAAAGGATCGAGAAATTTCCCTAATTCGGTGATTTGATTTAATTTTCGCGCTAGATAACCATCGAGCCAATCGGTGCTGGCAGCAATCAGAAAGATAATTAAACTTAACCAGCGATCGATTTCTGTGCCTTGGTGCAACCAGTATAAAATTAATGGCAGTCCCAAGAGTCGTGATAGGGTAATCGAGTTGGGTAGGTTCATTTTTCAGTGATCAGTAAACAGTAAACAGTAATCAGTAATCAGTCAACATTAATCAGTAAAAAGGCAGCTGCGAGCTTGTCGCTTAATACTATTCACTGAAAACTCACACCTGATCACTGATAACTGATAACTGATAACTGATATTTAGCTGGCTAATTTGAGATCGAAATTACTTTGTTTATTGCCTAATTGCCTGAGCCAACGATAATTATAAGCTAAAGCACCCCAGAAGGTGGGATAAACGGCATAATTAACGCCAAATTCTTGGCAAACTTCCGCTAAAATTGGGGCAATTTTGGGGTAGTGAATATGACAAATTTGTGGGAAAAGATGGTGAACTACTTGATAATTTAATCCCCCTAAATACCAATTTAAAAAGATATTTTTAGGGGCAAAATCTACGGTAGTTCGCACTTGAAAAATTGCCCATTCGTCTTCGATTTGGTTAGCTGCCGAGGGTTGAATAAATTCGGCGGGTTCCAAAACGTGAGCTAACATAAATACATGACAGGCAAGCACTCCATAGGTCATAAAAGTAATGAGAAAACCGATCGCTATTTCTAGAGGACTATAACCAACTAAGAGAGGAATGCCAATAAACCAAAAGAGATAAACAACTTTTCCGCTCAATAAAACAAATAGATCGATCGCTTTAGGATTGGGAATTTTAATCTCGCCAAAACGATTACAAAAGAGGATGGAGCGCACATCGGAGAATGACCAATAGATAGGAATTATAGCGTAGAGAATCGGGATAAATAAATGTTGATAACGATGATACCATTTATGCTCGGCATGGGGAGTCATTCGCACCACACCATCGCCGTGAATTTCCACATCGTACCCTAAAACATTGGTGTAGGTATGATGGAGATAGTTATGACGAAAACGCCAGAGATAACTGGAAGTACCGATGATATAATCGTAGCTCATGCCCATGAGAGAATTAACCCATTTTTTACTAGAATAGCCGCCATGGTTAGCATCATGACCAATGCTAAAACCAATCCCTGCTAATCCTCCCCCCAAAACCATGCAACCGATAATTTTTAGCCCCCAGATATCCGGACCAAAAAGTACAAATAGCCAAGCGGCAATTACCCAAGTTAAAATCGTGATCGTCTTCAGGTACATGGCCAAATTATCTCTGGTGGGGATGCCGTTTTCGGTAAAATAAGCATCAACCCGTTTATTCAATTCCTTTCTAAAACCCTGATTTTCGGTAAAAGTTACTCGCATTCCTAATTTTTGTCCTAGAAGTTGATATGACGGCAATTTGTGGCAGCTCAGAGTGAATTTATGAGTCTTTTACTGGTTTACTAAGGCTGTCTCACTATAACTGATAGTTTCTCATCAGTCCCTCATCCATTGTCAGAGAAAGAGGTGCGCTTGGCAAGGGAATCGCTCAATTTCTTTGCTACTCTTGCATAAAATCCTCTGATTTTACCTAATCAGATATCAGATACCTGTAGCCGGTGATAGAGATGAGCGTTAGGTACTTTTATACTACTATTAAAGCCATTGAAGGCGATCGAGTTTTCTGGTACGAAGTGCCACAATTAAGAAGATCGATCGATGCGATCGCCAGAAGCGTGGCCAATGATGAAGCGGTATATGTTTATCTGTGGCAATGGTTACAGAATGATCCTAATAACCAATTAGTCAAGTCCCATTGGATGGTTTTTTTACAATATCGCTCCTCTATGGTAACTCAAAGGGTCTATCAAAATGTTGGCCATCGGATCGATGCTGATTATGAAACCCTATTCTACTATTTGCTGAATTTGCTGACCACGGCAATCACCAACAATCCTAGCAATTTTTACGGTAACTTTCAGGATAAAAAGACCCAACCGGGATTTTTTCGCTTAATCTTAGAAAAATGGACAGACAAAAAATTGAGAAATACTCTCTATAATTTCCTGCGAGGAGAGTATAAAACGATTGGCAGGACTAATCTCGGTATAGTCAGTCTTTTTAGTGCGAATAAAATTCAAAAAGTTTTACGAACATCGGGTATCTTTAACGAGAATCATCTGCTAATATTTAACTGTTTTCGAGAGGTTAAAAAAGCTTCTCTTAGATCATTGGATAAGTGGCAAGAGGAGGATTGGCAACAAGTAATCGATCGCCTACAGCAGTTACAACCGCAAGTTATTCTCACCGTTGAGGAAGTGCAAGCAAAACTCAATCAAATAGGGGAGATAATGCGTAATCATATCGATCCTCCTTACTCTAGATTTGAGCCTACTAATTATGACGATAATAGCAATTACTTTTGGGAAAATCTCTCCAGCAAGAAGCCAAGTAACGACTTACTACAACAGCAAGAAATCCAGGAAGATATTAAGAAGTTATTAATCACTCAAGAGGAGGAAGTTAAACAGATTGTATATTATTACTATCATCAAAAGATGACGCAAGCACAGATCGCTAATCGATTGGGAGTTCATTCATCTACTATTAGTCGAGAAATAACCCAATTATGTAAAAAATTTTATCAGCTACTCTGTGCAAGGGAAGGCAAAGATTGTCCTATTTTGTTAAATGAGATTAAATTACAATCTCGGCAAAAACAAGAGATCGATGCTTATCTGGAATATTTTTGTCAGTCCTACTTAACTCAAATCTAATCTGTTAGGAGATACCATGAAAGTCAACCTCGATATTTTGCAACAAATTAACCCGAAATCCCTTTGGCTAACTTTTTCGGAAACAGAGATTAAACAAGCTCGATCGATTCTCGGTCAATACTCTAATCAAACCGCCAAAAATCAGGCTTTGATTAATTACTTGGTGCAAATATGCTTAAGCAATTGGCTGAAAGATAATCTTGATTGTTCCCTTCAAATAATACCTGAAAACCATCAGTATCTTTGGGAGTTTATTAACGGGTTTACTTGGCAAATTCAAGACAAAAAAGTTACTACTATTCCCAGTCAAGCTATTGACATTGAGGGATTGACAATAGAGCAAGAATGGGTTGATATTCCCGATTTAGCGGCCGATTTTTATCTAGGGGTGCAGGTAGATTTAGCAGAAAAATTCCTCAATATCTGGGGTTTTATATCCAGAAAAGATGTTAAAAATATCGCAGAATACGATCCAATTTACCATCAATATTATTTGGACAGTGAGCAAATAATTGATGATTTAGATATTCTTTGGCAGAGTTGTTTAGAGGGAGAGAGTGAAAAAGGAAAACTCGAATCTTTAGCAAACTTATCGCCAGCAACAGCAGAAAATTTAATTAAAAAGTTAGGTCAAGTTTCACCCTATTCTCCGAGATTAGATATTAGTTGTCAGCAGTGGTTAGCTTTGTTGAATAATCAGCAATGGCGAGAAAAACTTTATCAGCAGCGTCTAGAAATAATCCCCACTAAACTTAGTCAATGGTTGCAGGGAATTATTACAGAGAAATGGCAGGAAATCCTCATCACTATCGACAATTATCGTCCAATTAATCCAGGTTTTTTGTTGGCTGCTGAAAAAATCAGCGGCCGAGAATCTCCGACAGATATTCAGCGAGAAATTAGACAACTGTATGCTAGTCAAAAAGAGGTGGAATTTTCGGAACATTTAACCCCACAGGAAGCTTTAGCAAAACTGCAACATCAAACCCAAGATGAAACTATTCGCTGGCAAGCGGCCGAATATCTCTGGAATATCGATCCTCATTATCCTAATGCTGCTATCCGCAAAATGCTCGATGTGGGTAGTCAATTAATGGGTTATAAAATCGCTTTAATGGTGGGAGTTTTATCGACCAGTGACCAGAGAATTGCTGTCTTAATTCGTGCCTATGCCATGGACAATTTTGCCAAACTACCCCCCGGTTTATCTTTGCAAATTAGCGATGAAATAGGCCAATTAATCCCCAGTTTAGAGGCAATAGCAAGGGAGAAACCCTTAGATAGCTATCTGCAACTTTATTTTCTAGCTGATGCCGACGATCGCTTTAATGTTAACCTAAGTTTAGGGGATAGTAGCATTACCGAGCAGTTTAGGATTTAATAGAGATAGCAGAAAATGTCAAGGGTAGAGACATGAGCAGAGTTGTGATTCTGAAAATTGGTGATGGCAGTTTTGGAACGGGATTTTCCGTCACTCTAGAAATTCGTGACAATCATCTCTTGATAGCACCTTTTGCGGAGGGTAGATTAGTCCCTAACCTTGACATTGCTACCGCTTTGCAAAATTATCGTCGAGCTTATTATCATTGGGTAAAAAGTCAACCCAGTTTAGGAATTACTGTTCCTCATAGTATGATCACCCATGCAGCGGTAGGTAATCCTAGAGAAAACCTGAAACAAGCTACTAAAACTTTAAAAGATAGCTTAAATGAATGGCTAAATTCCAGTTCTCTGAGTTCAATACAAAATCATATCTTGTTCCATATAGGTGCTAAGTCAGAAGTAAGATTTTTTATCCAAACTACCCACTTTGATTTACAACAAATTCCCTGGGAGTGTTGGAATTTTTTACCTGGAGTGAGTCCTGATGTGGAAATTGCTCTTACTATCCAGCGAGTTCCCCCGGTAAAACGGACTTTTACTTATCCGATTAATGTTTTAGTAATTTTGGGTAATATTGACATTAAAAACGATAATAATTACCTGTGTTTATCCAGTTTAAAAACGTTACTAGGAAACCCAGATAAGGTTTCTATGCAAATCTTAAGTCCTAGTTTAAAAGAGTCTCTTTCACCTAAAAATATTCGCCATGAGTTGATCAAAAATCAATGGGATATTGTAGTTTATTTAGGTCATAGTCAAACCAGTAGCGACGGACACGATGGAGTTTTTATTATTGATAATGATACGGCTTTATCTGCTGACGATAACTTAAGAGATTACCTAAAAATAGCTGTTAAAAAAGGCTTAAAACTTGTTATCTGTAATTCCTGCGATGGGTTGGGTATTGGTCGTCAGTTGGCTAATATCGGAGTACCCCATATTATTGTTATGAAAGAACCGATAGCTGTGCGGGTTGCTTTGAGATTTCTAGAAGTTTTTCTTCCCAATTTTCTTGGACATAAATCTCTACAAGAATCCTTAACAATCGCTCGGCAAGAATTAAAATTACACCAATTTAATGATGATGCTGCTGGTTCTTCTTTGCTGCCTCTTTTGATAGAAAATTCTGAAGAACCACCGTTGATTTTACCTAAAAATAAAAGGTTATTACGTCTATCTAGTCGCTGGAAACAAGCTCTGTTATTTATTTTAAGTCTTCTGGTAACTTTATCAATTTTATATTGGGGAGGAGTATTTTCCGATGATGCTAGTAAATACCCAGAAATTAGCTTGGGTGAAGAAATATTATTAGAGACAAACCGACAAGATAACAGTCTTGAACAGGGAAGACAAGCTTTTGAAAACCAAGAATATAAACAAGCAATTAAGCTTTTTAAACAATCCCTTGATCGCTTGCCCAATAATCCAGAGATTCGCATCTATTATAATAACGCTCGTGCGGCCTATCAAGACAGAAATCCCTTAAAAATTGCCACCAGTGTTCCTCTTGGTAATAATCCAGAAATTGCTGAGGAAATTTTACGAGGTATTGCTTTATTCCAACAAGAGTTAAACGATGAACAGGCCAAAAACCCCGATTTTCACTTGCTACAGGTAGTGGTCGCTAATGATAATAATAGCGCCGTAGATGCCGAAGATCGAGCCGAAAAATTTGTTAAAGATTCGTCAATTATAGCAGTGGTTGGTCATAATGCTTCTGCTGCTAGTGAAGCGGCCAAAGATATCTATGTACAAGGGAAAATTGTTGCCCTATCTCCCACCAGCTTTTCCTCGAAAATCTCCAGTGATAGCTATATGTATAAAATGGTTCCTGAGATGGAAACTTTTGCCACAACCCTAATTGAATATATCCGCGAACAAACTGACAAGCTAATTATCCAAAAACCTAATAATTTAATTTGTTATGATAATCGCTCTGGAGATAATTATAACTTCGCTGAAAAATATAAAAACATTCTCCGAGGTCAGAGCTTGCAAAAACTTGTTAAAGATGGAGATTTTGACTGCAATATCGAACCAGAAATTAATTTAGATGAACAGAAAATTTATCAAAAAATTGCTCAATATAAAGTAAATATTCTCATGATTGCTCCCTATATTAACGATCTCAAAAGAGCCGCTAATATCTTTAAGCAACGTCCCGCAGAACAGTTAAACTTAGTAACTTTAGGTTCCCCCACTTTTCAAAGTTATCTCACCCTTGCAGAAGGTAAACAGGGGGTAGAAAATTTAGTTATCGCCGTGCCTTGGTATGATCTCACACAAGATAATTATATCCACAGTTTTTGGCAAAATAAGATCAATGTTTGGCGCACTCCCATGGCCTACGATGCGACCAAAGTTATCCTCACCGCTTTGCGAAAGTTATACCAACAAGGACAAAAATTCGATCGAGAATCATTAAATCAAGTTTTAAGAAACGATTTTTCTATCGAAGGAATGACTGGCACTGTTACATTTGATCAGAATGGTGTCCGCAACATGAATAATAATCCTGATGATCGCCGCTACTTGATTCTACAGGTCAAAAATGGTCAATTTGTCCCCCTCGCTCCCATTAAATCTGCCGGTCCAGTCTAAACCTTCCTATCCTTGTCAAGACTTTTTACAAAAATTAACCTTACCCACTGCATCAAAGTTAGCCATCACTCCTAATTAACAGGTAACACCTCTAGGAGACAAACGGCATGAAATTGTTAAAAAAATTAACCCCAAAAGCCTTGATTTTTTGGCTGATCGGTGATAAGGCAGGAAATTCTCTCGTTGCCATCTGGAATTGGTTGTGGGGTATTCCCATCGAATCCGGCGGCAAAATTGCCGTAGAATCGGCCAGAGAATCCCTAGAATCGATGCAAAAATCCCTAGCGGAATTAACAGAATCGGTGGCGAAAGTAGTAGCGGCCCAGCAATCAGCCCAAGCACAATACGAGGCAAAAAAACAGGAACACACAAACTACTTGCAGCAGGCTGTCACCGCTCAAAAAAAGGGCCTTCAAGAAGCGGCAAGACTTGCTATGGCTAAGGTTATCTCCCTAGAAAAAATTCTACCCGCCATGAAAGATCGGGTCGATAATGCGGAAAAAGTGGTCATTGCTGCTAAGGAAAAACTTCGTAAAGAGCAGGAAAAAATCGAGCATTATAAGTTAGAAATGAGCAACTTAAAAGCGATTAGTTCCATGAATGAGGCTTTAGGTAAAATAAACGAATTTGACAGTAGTCTCAACCTCAATACCTCCCGCGATCGCTTTGAGGATGCCAATGAAGCGATTAACAACCGTTATCGAAAAGAAAACGTCTATAGTGAATTAAGCGAGAACTATAGCGAGAAATTAGCTCAAGAAATCGATTTCTTAAGCCTTGATGACGAAATTAACCGCCGTTTAGCCGAATTCAATCAGCAAAGTTAAGGAGTAAAGCAATGACAAAGACTGGCAAAAAAGCGAGCTTACCGCCAATTTCCTATGTTTTACTGGGGTTGATCGGTTGGTTTCTTTTTCCCCAAATCTCGGCAATATTTGCCCCAAAAGTCGATGATAATCACCGCATCAGTTACGGCAATCATCTGCTGATCAAAACTAATTCTAACGCAGCCAAAGAATCAGCGATCGCTGCTATTGTCCAAGGTAATCACCAAGAAGCAGAGGGACTCCTGCAAAAATCCCTCGCTCAACGTCCCAACGATCCCGAAAGCGTAATTTATCTCAGCAACCTGCAAACTGGCTCAAATCCCTTTAAAATCGCCGTTGTTGTGCCTGCAACTAATCCCAACGTCGCTCAGGAAATATTGCGAGGAGTCGCCAGCGCACAAACCCAGATCAATCAACAGGGGGGGATCAACGGCAGAAAACTGATGGTTATCGTGGTTAATGACGATAATCAGCCGCAGATATCGAAAGAGGTAGCCAGTGAATTAGTCAAAAATCCCGATATTATCGCTGTTATCGGTCATAATGCCTCCGATGCCAGTTTAGCCGCCGCTCCTATCTACGAAAAAGGCGGTTTGGTGATGATTTCTCCCACCTCCCTGGCTAATAATCTCTCCGGTGCGGGAAATTATATCTTTCGTCTGGTGACTTCTAACGGCAAAATTACGGAAAAATTAGCAAATTACATAGTAAATACTGCTAAAGTCCAGAAAATTGCTTTTTGCTACGATTCTCAAGCTCCCGATAATGTTTCCTTTAAAGATGAGTTGATGGCTAATGTGGCGAAAAAAGGCGGTCAAATTGTGCCGATTGTCTGTGATCTGAGTGTCCCCAATTTTAAGGCCGATCAAGCCCTTAATCAGGCGATTTCTGGGGGTGCTAAGGGCCTATTTGTCGTTGCTCATGTTGATCGTCTCGATCCCGTTTTTGAGGTTATTCGCTTCAATCGTCAGCGTTTGCCTCTGTTTAGTAGTCCCACCCTCTACAATATTCGCACCCTCGAAGATGGCGGCAAAAACGCCCAAGGTTTAACCCTTGCCGCACCCTGGCACCCCTCGGTTAACCAGACTTTTGCCAATCTTATGCAGGAACAGTGGCGCGGTCCGGTTAGTTGGCGCACAGCCACCAGTTTTGACGCTACACGGGTGATTATTGCCGGTTTAAGGGAAAATCCTCAGCGTCAGGGCCTACAATCCAGGCTGCGTTCCAGCAGTTTTCATCAAACAGGAGCCACCGGAAAAATTAGCTTTGATCCCAATACTGGCGATCGCGTTGGTCAACCGGTCTTAATTCAAGTGCGATCGACTCCCTCCGGTGAGCAGTTTGTCGCTTTACCTTGAAAAGTCCCCAGTCCACCAAAGTCGGGAGAGTTGCCAACTCTCCCCCCAAAAAATGATCAAAAATTACGATTATTTCAATGTTCAAGCTTGAGTAAGAAATGAATGGCTAATATGTTAAAATATGCCTAAGTAGGTAGGTTTTAAAAATTGTCAGATTCCCCCTTATCAAGGGGGGCTAAGGTAGGGTTGATTCATTTAAATTAAGTACAGCTAATTTTAAGTCAATAAATTTGACCGAAGATTCTCAAGTTTATCTTGTTCTAACCAAAAGAGTTAGTCACAATAACTAATCTTTAATCCTCTGCCAAATTTATTATTAATAAATTGATAAAGCTTGTTCCCAAGCCACTAAAAGCATATCTCTCTTCAAATTATCTGAGAGTACATCCTGTTAATTTAGCTAATTTTTCCGCTTCTTACGTCGATAAAACTATCAGTTTTTCCCAACGTTCAGCTAACCACCTCTGTCCCTCTGTTATTGAGAGAAAACCCAAACCTCTGAAAAGATTCAATC
>NZ_JADBVM010000170.1:0-6732 GCF_020244875.1 Microcystis sp. M44BS1 | reverse complement strand
AGAACAGAATCTTCTAACAAAAGATTCACAAGCTTCAATATTTCGTTGTCCTAAATGGGGTTCTTGCCATACCCTCGAAAATGGTTCTACACATAATGGCAAACCCAAACGTCAGGGGAAAGATTGTGGTCAACCGTTGGTAATTAATCCTAGTAATAAAACCGTCTCTAACGAAACCCAAAAATTAATAGCTCTACTGCTGCTAGAAAGAATTTCTCGGCGAGGTATTGCTAGAGTAACGGGAGGGGAGCATCTCATTTATGCAAGTGAGTAATTATACTTATTTCTAAAACTGGTTTCTAGCAAGGCTTTCAAAATAGCTTGACATAAAAACCTGATTTAGGGGTTACAAAGGTGAGATGCTCCCAACGGGAAACGGGAGTGAGTTGGTCATGGTTACAAAACTATGTTAATAATAAATTTAGCCAAGCCCCTCGCCAGGTATAGGTAACAGACAAACCTAAAGGCAAATTAATCATAGAAATTTCTGTGATGAGTTATGGTCATTCGTATTTTCTCAGAAAATCAAGGTATATATTTGGTTAGCTATCGATAGAACTACCCGAGAAATAATTGGTTGTTATTGAGGAGATAGAAGCCGTGAATCAGCTAAAAAGCTCGGAACAAGTCTTCCAGAAGTTGAGCGACAATGTGCTGTTGCTTACACAGACTTTTGGGAGTCCTATAAGACAGTAATTCCTCGTAAACCTCATCGATCGGTCGGAAAAGAAACTGGTCAAACTAATCCTATTGAAAGATTAAATAATACCTTTCGACAAAGGATTTCTCGGTTTCTCGTCGGGGAGCATCTCACCTTACGACTCGCCTAAGCTCGGTTATCGCTTAAGGAATAGTGGTCAAGATCTGTTTATCGGAGCATCGGTTTTTGAGAATTGTCTATATGTTGGGCATTCATCCCATCCCTAAAAGCGAGGGACTTCTAGCGAGGGACGAATGCTGAGACTAAGTTAAATTCTTTTTCCCAAACTCACGCCCGCTAAACCAAAGGCTAACAGAGCAAGCAAGGAAGAAGGTTCGGGAACTTTGGTTGCAGCAAACTGAATCTCTGAGAAGCCAATGCGATTGTTCGCGCTGGGGTTATCGAATCCCCCAAAGTTACTCAGATTAGTAAATCTAACATTAGTCGCAGCGACTGAGACAAAACTGAACGTCTGTGGGGTCTGATTGAAAAATGGGTCAAAAGTTCCTTGCGTAAAGGACATAGGAGCGCCACTCAGGGTACTCCAAGTTGTTCCACCGTTGTTGGAGTATTCAATCGTCACACTTTTAATTCCCTGACGGGTAAGCTCGGCACTACCACCGCCAAGGTTCCAGAAAGTAAACCCAGATAGATTATAGCTACCATTGAGATTAAAAGTGATAGTACCTGAGGGAATTGTGGTGCCCTGCGTGTTAGTTAAAGTATCTGACCGCCAAGAATTACCAATCAGCGACTGCCCGTGATCTCCCGTAAGACTCGGAGTGTTACCGGGCAGCCCTTGGCCGTTGACGGCATCGTTTAGACTCCATTGTGTTGATATGTTCGTTGAGGCAGTGACTCCAGGAATTAGAGTAGCAGCTTGGGCGTTTTGTGCCACACCCCACATTAAGCCGAAAGTGGTAGTGGATAAAACAAGGGTTTTGATAGTGAGTTTCACGGGAAAATCTCCTTAAAAGGCTAGGGACAGTCAAAAGGGTACAACGTACCCTCCCATATCATATTTTTTTTTTTTGCCAATGTCCACTACTTTTGATGTAGATTTTTTTTCCACGTTATGGTAAGGGAATCGGGGGACAGGTGGGGTCGTTTCATTCTCTCAAATGTCATTCTCTCAAGTCCTTATCTGGCAACGTTTTTAGTCGATTTCTCGGAAATACATAGCTGAAAATTTTTAAAAACGTCGTGCTTTGCTTACCTCATAAGCGATTAAAGGTAGCAAAAAAAGAATTAGATTCGGAGAATGAATCAGCCCTAGGGGGACAGGGGGAAAACTCCCATCTGGTGGCGCAGTTAAGAAAGTCAGAAGCCAGAAATCGGGTGGGGAAGAAATTCTGTCTTCTGCCTTGATGGCGGGCAATCTGCCTACTGATGAGATTCTAGCCTCGTGGTTTTGCTATTGTCCCCATCCGAGAATAAATCATCGCTAAATAGATCATCAAGGGGCAGTTCTTCGTCAGAAGGTAAGGATTCTAGATTAGCCATTTCTTCATTATCCAACATACTGAAGAAATCTAGTTCTTCTTGGTCACTCGCAACAGAAGCAACATTTTGGCGGTTAGATGCAACTGTGGGGGTTTCTTCCGCAAAATAATCGAATAATTCGGGGTTATTGCTGTCATCGGTATCAGCAAATAAGTCATCTAGAAAATTTTGGTTATCAGCGAATTTTTCGGCATCGGTGGCTAATAAATCAGAGAAACTGGTGTCACTGCTAACGGTTTCTTGAATCTGACCGTAATTACCCGATAATTCTTCTAGGCTACCGATAGTTCTCGTTTCTTCCTCTAATGTTAAACTGTTGAGAAATTCGATCTCAGCAGCGGACATCTCCCAGTCAGAGATTGCTGGTTCTGCCATGACGGGAAAATCTTCGCTCTCAGTCATTTCTGGAGAAACTAAGGTTTCTTCTGGGCTGTTTAAACCGTCAAATGTCTCCTGGTCAACGGAGGTTTCTAGGGGCATTTCGGGGGCAAATTCTGGTTCCAATACTAGGGTTTCTTCGGTGATAAAACCATCAAAAGGATTCATCTCACTGCTGAATTCTGATTCGGAACCAGGCGTTTCTAGGGGCGTTTCAGGGGCAAATTCTGGTTCCAATACTAGGGTTTCTTCGGTGATAAAACCATCAAAAGGATTTATTTCTTCGGCACTGGGGCTATCGGGAAAATCATCCCAAGGTTCGACGATTTCAGTGGTTCGATCATCCACTACTGCTTGGCGGGCATTTTCTAGTCCTAACAGTTGGCTTTGATAACTCTGTTCTAGTTGTTGAGTTTGCCCCTGATAGCCCTTTTCTAATTCTAGAATCTGCGCCTGTTGACTTTGACGCAGGGCTTCTATTTCCCCTTGCTTCCCGTCTATAATCTCTTGTATTTGACTTTGGTAGCTTTGGCGCAATTCCTCGATTTTAGCCTCGTATTCCTGTTCAAGTTGCTGAATTTGGGTTTTATCGGCGACTTCCACTGCTTGAGCGGCAGTGGCGCTGGCTGCCCCTTGTACACGTCCTTGGCTATCTTCTAACTCTTTTTGCAATTTAGCCACTTCTTCTCTATAGGTGGCTTCGATATTGCGAATCCGTTCTTCGGAGAGAGCGAGTTGTTTTAACTGTCCTTTGCTGTCTTTTAACTCCGCTTCGGTTTCACCTAAAGCCGTCCGAATTTTCTGATATTTTTGCCGTTCTTCCCTGATTTTTCCCTCTTGCAGGGCATATAAAGCCCCACCCCCGATCGCACCTCCACCGACAAAACCGATTAAAATATCGAAGATATTCATTATGGGATTCCTCCTCTAGGAAAATTTACTTTATAATATGCCCAATCTCAGAGGATAATTCACAAGGGGCAAATGTGGTCAGTGTTTTCCGCCGCTCTTTATGCTGATTGCTTTTGATTGTGGCAGCAATTATCAGAAAAAGAAAGCAAATATTCAGTTTTTTATCGGCAAATGTTCACCCTTAGGGCAGTTATCTCGATGGTGAGGTACAAAGTCTCTGGTTTTAGGGCGGGGTTAGTGACACCTCGTCTTTGTGAGAAACGCTTTCATCGGTGTTCGCCAAGACATTTCACTGAAGCTGCATTTCCCGATAAGCTTGATAAACGCCGCGCACGTTGTACCAATTGAGAAAAATGCGGGCAATTTCTAGGGCTAATTGCGGTTTACCTCGATCGATTAACCATTGTAACAGCGGGGAGAGGCTGCGTTCATTCAGGGTTCCTCCTAGGGAAAGTAAACCCCACAACAATCGATGAATCCAAGTCATTTGAATCATCATCCGCACTTCCCAGGTGGGATGTTTTTGATAAAAAAGCACTCCCATTCGTCCCCGTTGAATTTCCTTATCGATGAGATTGGGAATTTGAGCGAGATTAAAGGGGGGATGCCAATGATAACCGACGGCTTCTGGACATTTAATTAATTTTAGTCCCAATTGCTTCAATCTCACCCCTAATTCCAAATCTTCCCAACCATAGAGTTGAAACTGGGTGTCGAATAATCCCGCTGCTAATAACCATTTTTTAGCGATCGCCACGTTGCCCGTGGCAAAATAGGCGGCGGAGAAATCGGTGATTTTATAGGGTTCACTGGTGGGATGCTCGAAGTTACAGGTATTAATGACACTGCCGTAGGTAAATAAGCGATCACTGCTGAGACTGGCTGCCCCGGCGGTTAAAGCGTCGGCGTGAGCTTGCAGAAAATTTTCTGTCACTACCAGATCGCTATCGATAAAAATAATTGTATCACCACTAGCTTTTTCTACCCCTAGATTCCTAGCGAGCGCCGGTCCGCCGTGATCCTGTTGCCACAGTTGCAGATGGGGTAAATTAGCCTTTTGAGTTTCTAGCCAAGCGATCGTCGCATCGGTAGAGCCATCATCGACAAGGACTATTTCGTAGTTTTCCACCTTATTATCGGTTAAACGCTGATTTTCTAGGGCTAGTAAACATTTTTTTAAGATTGCTTGGCGATTGTAGGTAGGGATGACAACACTGATCAGCACGGGCATTCGGGGGTCAAGATTACCGTTTTAGCTTACCAAATAACCTCGGTTCCTTGATTAGACCTCCTGCAAAAATCAACAATCTTTATTCAGGATTCAGGAGTCAGTTATCAGTTATCAGTTATCAGTTCACTGAGAAAACTCCCCACACCCCACCACCCCATCTCCCCACACCAGATGTAAGGAACTCCGGGAGGAGGATTAAGGTCAACTGGGAACATTGATTTTAAAAAATCGGTGATCATGTTATCCTCTGAGTGTGTCGTGTGAGGAAAGGAATCGGCCATGGTAGCGTCTCTATCGTATCAAAATGGACAAAAAGCTCGATCGCATCCCCTGTTATCCTTAGGGGGTTTAATCGAATTACCGCCATCACCCCTGTTTGGCACGGACGGAATTCGCGGCCAAGTGGGAGAATTATTAACTGCCCCCCTAGCGCTACAAATCGGATTTTGGGCAGGACAGGTATTAAAAAATCAAGCTGGTGTCACCAAACCAGTAATTATTGGTCAAGATTCGCGTAATTCCAGTGATATGTTAGCCAATGCTATCACTGCGGGTTTAACTTGGGCGGGAATAGAAGTCTGGCAACTGGGATTATGTCCCACTCCCTGCGTCGCCTATTTAACCAGAGAAAGCGAAGCGATGGGGGGGATCATGATTTCTGCCAGTCATAATCCTCCTGAAGATAACGGCATTAAATTTTTTGACGGCAGCGGTTTAAAATTGTCTGGCAGTTTAGCGGCACAGATAGAAGCGGGTTTAAGAGGCAATTTAGAATTAGCAGATAAACCGGAAAATTGGGGAAAAGCGACTTTTTGTCCCGAATTAATCCAAAAATATTATCAAGCTGTCATTGATTCCGTCGGGAGGGATATTAACCTATCGGGATTAAAAATAGTTTTGGATCTAGCTTGGGGGGCAGCCGTTAACCTAGCACCTTTAGTATTCCAAACCTTGGGGGCGGAAGTTATCTGTTTACACGATCGAGCCGATGGCGATCGCATTAACGTTAATTGTGGTTCTACCCATTTAGAAAGCTTACAGGCGGCGGTGATCAATCAGCAAGCGGATTTAGGGTTTGCCTTCGATGGCGATGCCGATCGGGTCCTGGCCGTGGATAGTCAGGGTAGAGTAGTAGATGGCGATTATATCCTCTATTTTTGGGGTCGTTCCCTCTTAGAAGCTGGACAGTTACCCGATGGGTTATTAGTAGCAACGGTGATGGCTAATTTAGGCTTTGAACGCGCTTGGCAAAAACTGGGGGGTCAATTCTTGCGGACTGCCGTGGGCGATCAGCACGTTCAGGCGCAAATGTGGGAAACTGGGGCCATGCTAGGGGGTGAACAATCCGGTCATATCCTCTGCCATCATTACGGAGTTTCCGGGGATGGAATGCAAACCGCCCTACATTTAGCGGTTTTAGTGCAGAAATCGGCAGTTTCCTTGGCTAAATTAGTCGATCATAGCTTTGTCACCTATCCGCAGATTTTACGCAATGTGCGGGTGGAAGATAGAGAAGTGCGACGTAATTGGCAGCAATGTGAACCTTTACGGCGGGAAATCGGCAAAGCTGAGACAGCCATGGCAGAAAAAGGCAGAATTTTGGTGCGAGCTTCCGGGACAGAACCGTTAATTCGGGTGATGGTGGAAGCAGAAACCCTAGAATTAGCCAATTTTTGGACAGAAAGGCTAGTGGAAGCGGTGCGAAGCTATCTTTTGTAGTCGATCGAGGGGGACAGGGATTATAATGCCCTTAGCCTAGCCTAGCAAGGGATAATTGTCACTAACCCCGCCCTAAAAGCGACGGAGCTTGCCTAAACCAATTTAGGCGACGCAAGTAGAGACTACCGCATCGAGACACAATCTGGCCCAGACCTCCGAATGCTTCCCTAGTTCGGATTCTCTCTAAGCTTTATTGGTAAAGCGTTGTTAGACAAGACATCTTGATTGTGTTGCGGTAAGGGACTTTAACTTTACTCTTAAGGATTATCTCCATGGCAAGAGTTCCTGT
>NZ_JADBVM010000017.1:0-7171 GCF_020244875.1 Microcystis sp. M44BS1 | reverse complement strand
CGAGGGAATCAACAATAAACTTAAACTAATAAAACGGAGAGGCTATGGCTTTAGAAACTTTCGTAATTTTTGGGTTAGAAGTATGTTATCTTGGCATCTTGTCTGTTGATTTAGCATAAAGAGTAACGAAGAGCCCAAATTCCTCGTCCCTCATTATCTTGGAAAGTGGGCTTGTGATAGATATCGACACGCTCTTTCATCGTTCTCAACACTGTCATGGTGTTGGCTGATGGTTCTTTCGGTGGGATTTCTTGAAATAGTTTTTCCCAAGTGAGGGGACCCACGATGCCATCTGCGGCTAAATTATGCTCCGCTTGAAACTGTATGACACGCTGTTTAGTATTCTCATCAAAATTCCCATTGTCGGGGCAGGGATAACCTTGATTATTCAGTTCTCTTTGAACTTTCTTGACGTTTTCTCCAATCACTCCCAGTTTTAACAAGGTGCCTGGATAAGTAGATACGAATAGCATGGTTTTGTCCTCCTTAATTATTTTTACCTCACTTGCTTTTAGACAAGAATTTCATCCAGTCCCCATGACTTAACTTCGTAGTTAGCACCATGCACTTTACCTTGAGATGTCGCAATCGTTAACTTCCGTTTTCTGACATCTTCAATCCATTTAGGATTACTATGTTCTGCCACAACATTAGAGATAATCTTACGAATATCTTGTTCAGTTGTAGGTTGTAATTGATTGATTTTATGTTGAATTTCTACAGACTCATGAGAGTCAATGCCTCCATTTTGTACGGCGATATCAAAACAGAGCGCTAAACCAAGTTCAGTCTGTAAATTAAATTTTTGAGCATCACGAATGGCAATATCCCAGTATTCTTGGATCTGCTCGATTTGAATAGCCTGAACTTCTGGGAAACTTCCGAGTGTTTCAAAGGCTGTATTCCAAGGTTCTTTAACTTTATATTTATTAGAACCTAGTGAAATACTATCAGCCCAAGCTTTTTGCTCGGCAAGAGATTTGTCAAGAATTTTAAGAAGATCGTCAGCAAGATTTCCAAAAGCTTGCTCAAATAAATTAGGATATCGCTGATGAATTTCTTTGAGAATTTTTCCTAATTCTCCATTGGAGAGCGTAAAGCCAATAATCCCCCATGTTAATCCTGCTCCATCAAAATTGCCGACAACTTTGGTAAAGCCTGTTCCTTCAAAATCGGCTGTTAATTGTAGGCAAAGTTCCTGAATAGAGGGAAGTTCTGGTGCAATCAGTTGTTTCCACATCTCCTCATCAATTTTTCCGGTCGGAGAAAGGTTGTGTTGCTGTTGATAATTTAACAGGGCAATCTCAGTGTTTCTGCCATAAATTCCGTCGATAATATCTGTGTAAAGATTGCCAAGAGATCGCTGAACTTTTTTAATCAGTTCTCCACGAACACTGCGATAACCACTGGAAGGTCGTTGAAACAGAATGCGTACCATGGTAATAACTCCTATTGATTTTTCAATTTGGCTAAAGTTGCAGGATCGACTATGCCATTAACAGGAAGATCATGAGAGCGTTGAAATTCTACAACTCTTCCTTCTGTCATTGGACCAAATTTTCCGTCAACATCATCTCCTTGAAATCCTAATAAACGTTGTATTTCTTTGACGGATTCTCCCGTATCTTTTCGGTTGATTAAATCAGTAAAGATCGGATCGGGATTAATTCTCGAAAAATCGCCTTGAACAAATTTTTGTAGTCCTTCTAACTCTCCATTAAACCAGTTAAGATCGACATAGTCAGAAATTCCTTTAATCCTGCCTTGGTCGGTATATTGCCAAAAATAACAAGTAGTCCAAGCCCCTGGAATATCAGGTCTTCCTAGTCGATAATGAGCAATCCAAAGCGGATACGCTTTAAATTCAGGAGTTGATCCTAATCCGTTCCAGAAACTAGGATAAGTATAAAGAATGGGTTTTCGTCCAGTTTTTTGTTCGACAATTTTGAGCCATTCCAAACACCGCGACTTAATAACAGATGAGCCAACACTATTGTTGGCTTCAGTATCCAAGACAGGAGGTAGATCATTAGCTTCTAATCCTCCAACTGCATTCAGTGAATTAAGAAAATTGTCGGCCTGTTCACTTGCATCTTTGTTAGGACGGAAAAAGTGATAGGCTCCTCGTAAAATACCGACAGATTTTGCTTGTTTCCATTTATCAGTAAAGGTCGGATCTTTCCAGGTTACACCTTCAGTCGCTTTAAGAAAGGCAAATTTGATGCCGCATTCAGCAAGGTTAGCCCAATTAACAGGGTTTTGATAGCTAGATAGATCAATTCCTGGAATACTCATAACTTTGCTCCTAAATTCGTTTAAGTTAGATTGATGAATTAAAGTTCATACTTGGTTTTGAGAGCTTCGAGTTCTCCACTAGATAGAATTTTGGCAACCTCAAAGTGCATCCCATCTTTACGACTGTTGAAATGACCTCCCCAGTAAAATCCGTATTCGTTGGCAATAGGAACCAACCGTCGGACTGAACCCTTTTCTTCCACCAAAGCTGGAGTATGTGCCAGTTTATTCCATTCGTAATTAATATCAAAAGCAGAACCAAAAGCGTGGTTGCTTAAGACGGTGCGACTACCACGAATAAAACGCGGTACAAAGCTACCGTCGAAAGTTAGAATAAGTTTTAGTAGGTCTTTAGATTGCCAAACTTTCCAGAGTCCTTGTAACTGTGGGGCGGCAAGACGGTGAAACTCCATTTTCCCATTACTAGGTGCATCATGAATATTCTGAAAATCGGGAAGCTCTACTTCTAAAATATTTTCTTGAACCCAATTTCCCAGAATTTTGATGTGTTCGGGATTGTTAGGAGTTGGATCGGAAACATAGTCAAACTTACCAAAAAGCTGTTGTCGCTCCGATAAGCTAACCACTGCTGGAAAAACGGGTTTAGGCGGAAAATCAGCATCGTACTCCACACCATCAAACCCATCTTCTAGAGCCTTGGCATAGGTTTTGCTGCCAATGATACCATCATCTTTTAGTCCTTTAGAGAGTTGATATTTTTTCGTGGCATCTTCAGTGGCTTGACCAAATTTACCATCAGCCACTAAATCAGGAAAACCATGACCTATGAGAAATTGCTGCCAACGCTCAACAACTTCCCCTGTTGATCCTCGTTTCAAAACTGGTAATGCCATGATAAGTATCCTCCTTTTGTAATTTTTAGAGTTTCAAACCAATTCTTCAGTTAGAATTCGTCGTACAATTTCCGTCACTGCGACTGCCATGTGGGTATCTCGATCTTCCGATGAACCATCAGGAGTCCATAGAGCCATAGCAAAAGTGCGTAACTTAGCTGGTTGTAAACGGCGATCAACAAACTTCACCAAAGCAACATAGGTGAAAGCACTGTTACCCCAACCAGTTTTAGAAATGACGACGGGTTCGCTAATAACATTGATCACCCCTAAGGTTTCTAGGGCAACATCAACATAACGAGCAATATCATTACCCATAGCTCGGACAACGCTTTCTAAGCTGATCCACTGTGCGCTAGGCAGTCGTGTATTAGAGGTTAAATGCAAATGCCAACCCAGCATTGAAATGAGTCGGGTTAAATCATAGGCAGAGATATGGTTATTGCCCGAATTACCCTGAGCCGTTGAGCTAAGAACGGTTGCACCACTGGTAGTATCTTTGATTTTGGGATCAGCAATGAGAGAGGGCAATCCATAGGCTCCTCGAAATTCCAAATTTCCGTTTCCTGTTTGGGCTTGAATCCAAGACTCTAGATCTTGTCGCCGAGTAAACCGTTTAAATAAAGCTCCTACTTGATTGGAATATCCAATATTTCCTTCGATATCTTTTTTATAGGAAACCACATTAGCAACCAAGTCATAAAAACGAAGTTTGGAAGAGGAGGAAGGCTCAATCACACAATTATCAACGTCAACGGTGGGAAAATTGCTATTAATTTGAGAGATAGCATTGAGAACACCAATAAATTTAGTAGCACTGAGGAATTGAACAGGAGCTAACGCATTTTTTCCTAGCCAATGGGTTTTAATTGGGTTTATACCATCGCCAAAATTCCCAATACAGACACAGGCATGGGCAATATAGCTGGGTAAAAAATTCAACCCAGATGAATCAATGTTGGGTAATAGTCCTCGATTAGGATAATCCGAAGATATCGCACTATTGCCACCAGAAATAATCGATATACCATCCGGTTTTTGGGTTATGTATTGAGGGTAGTTACTAATTTCACTACTAAAGGGTGAATTTTGAGCGGTACGGCTGACGAACGCTTCATTTGCACCAACATCCACTAAGATGGAAGTGTGTTGTTGAATGTTAGTCAATTTCTGAAGGATAAAAGCAGCATCTTTGGCTTGTTCTAAAATGAAAGGAAGTTGTTTTGTATCTAATAGCTTTTTAGCAATTTCAGCATTTAGAGCAATCGTGTCTGAAGGAAGATCTGGAAGTTCGACTGCATGACAAAATTCTTTCAGTCCATTCCATGTATAACTATTCGTTGTGCCTAAACATCCATCTATCCACTGTCCTCCTGGATATAGTCCTAAGTTTCTGAGTTTGACTTGAATTTCACGAACTAATCCTTTATCGGCTTTTAATTGAGAGCGATTCAAAGCTTGATTATTACCAGAAATTTCTGTTAAAGTTGCCATGATCAAAGTTCTCCTTAATTTTTAAGCGTAGGACTCACCCTGTTCTCCAGGGTTAGCTACATGGATGTTATGGACATTGGGATAATTTTTGAGAAAATCACCAATTCTCTCTTTCTTAATAGACCTCGGACTAATATTATCTTAAGACCAAAAGTCTTTCTAGCTAAGGAATCTACCCAAATAAAAATGATTTTAATTGCCTCATATTTTTTCAGTGAAATTGAATTAGCAACGATAGATATACATCCCAGCTATCGAACTATTTAGTTAGTACATGGGCTAAAAGCAAGCTGTGATTGGGTTATAATTTTTGGAGATGTCTAATGTCTTTACTCCATTAAGACAAACCGAAGAACCAGATTAAGACTGTCCGCATGTCCACGGGAGCATCTCATTTATGCAAGTGAGTAATTATACTTATCCCCAAAACTGGTTTCTAGCAAGGCTTTCAAAATAGCTTGACATAAAAACCTGATTTAGGGGTTACAAAGGTGAGATGCTCCCCATGTCCCTGTCCACATCACGATTTCCCGAACCTAAAATTGTCAGCGACATCAGTTCCGCCTCCTCTAATTAATGGGTATGACCATCTGATAATTTTGTCACCCATTGCTCTTCACAGTTAAGTTTGCACTTGAAACTTATCTATCTCTAAGTTTTATTGTCTATTAATTTGACTATATAGAAATAGTAAGAGGAGATTTTTGTAACTTTTCTTGATAATTGCTGCCCTCGCATCGGCTGCTGGCAAAATCGCACTACCTTGCAGCATCCAACCCTTCGATCTTACCAGCGATCGCATTTAGCCTGGCTTTGATTCTGGTCATCCACTGGTTAAACTCGGCCGATTGCCAGTCGATAGCTTCCTTCCGTAGCCTTATTTCTCTGGTTGTTTTTTCGGGGGCTTCTAACCGGATATTTAATTCTGTAATCATCATTGCCTCAAGTATCCATGGATTCTTTACGGCAGGGAACTTGACATATCAATGAATGGGAATCAACCTCTTTACGGAAATTTTGCCGTTGACATCCTCACCACCGTAAAACCCACATTCCGCACCCTAGTCGTTGAAATCAAAAGTTGCTCTAGCCCTTGTATAGTAAAACTTTTAGCGATTACTAAGAATTATGAAGTGTCACACTCTAGTCAGCGATCGCCAGCTTAATGAGAGTTCATCTCAATAATTTGGTATCAGAGCCATCAGATTTTTAGGGCTAATTGTGCATCTGCTGGGCAAACAAATTAGCCTGTAATTCAGAGCCGGCAATCGTTTTGACGATTTAGATAAAATTTTCAATGTGACACTTTAGGG
The DNA here is from genome assembly GCF_020244875.1 of Microcystis sp. M44BS1. Lineage (NCBI taxonomy): Bacteria > Bacillati > Cyanobacteriota > Cyanophyceae > Chroococcales > Microcystaceae > Microcystis > Microcystis sp. M44BS1. Next base: position 1,215 of record NZ_JADBVM010000017.1, on the reverse strand, counting down.
TGCGGAATGTGGGGGTTTACTGATCACTGAAAAAAGCTCCCAGTCCCTAATCACTTTAAAAAAATTTGCTATGATCTAGGGACTTGTTTAGTATTTGGTAAAAATAACCATAAGTGCCACCGTGTTCACCACTGTTCAACCCGCCAATCGTTCGAGCTTACCTGATGACCTATTTACAGCAATTAAAGAGCTTAAACAGGAATTAAACGCCGTTATTCTGGCTCACTACTATCAAAATTCTGACATACAGGATATAGCTGATTATATTGGTGATTCTCTAGGTTTATCCCAACAGGCTGCCCAAACGCCAGCAGATGTGATCGTATTTGCGGGGGTTCACTTCATGGCAGAAACAGCTAAAATCTTAAATCCAGATAAGTTGGTATTGCTGCCGGATTTAGATGCAGGATGTTCTTTAGCTGATAGTTGTCATCCTGAAGATTTTGCTCGTTTTAAAGCCCAATATCCCGATCATATCGTGATTTCCTATATTAATTGCAGTGCAGAAATTAAGGCCATGAGTGATATTATCTGCACCAGTTCCAATGCAGTCAAAATAGTTAATCAAATCCCTGTCCATCAACCGATTATCTTCGCTCCCGATCGCAATTTGGGACGTTACGTCAGTCAGCAAACTGGTAGAGATTTAGTCCTCTGGCAGGGTAGTTGTATTGTCCATGAAACTTTTTCCGAACGCAAGATAATAGAATTAAAAGTCGCCCATCCAGAAGCAAAAATTATCGCCCATCCTGAGTGTGAAGCATCGGTTTTACGCCATGCCGATTATATTGGTTCCACGACGGCACTATTAAATTATTCCCTGAAAAGTTCTGAAAAAACCTTTATTGTCGCCACAGAACCGGGGATTATTCACCAGATGCAAAAATCGGCCCCAGAAAAACTATTTATACCCGCACCAGGTTTGAATAACTGTGCTTGTAATGAGTGTCCCTACATGAGACTGAACACTCTCGAAAAATTGTATCTCTGTATGCGAGATAAAACTCCAGAAATTACTATTTCTGAAGATTTAAGACTTAAGGCACTGTTGCCGATTCAAAGAATGTTAGAAATGTCTTAATCAGTTATCAGTTATCAGTTATCAGTTATCAGTTATCAGTTATCAGTTATCAGTTATCAGTTATCAGTTATCAGTTATCAGTTATCAGTTATCAGTTATCAGTTATCAGTTATCAGTTATCAGTTATCAGTTAT
>NZ_JADBVM010000169.1:0-7166 GCF_020244875.1 Microcystis sp. M44BS1 | reverse complement strand
ATAAGACTTTTGGACTTTTTTCCCCTCAAAAAGTGCCAGCCATTGCGGGGATCGGGGGAAAATTCAGGTACTTTTTCCCTGAAAATTAGGTAGTTGACCACCTCAAAACTGGTAAAACCCCACACCCCACACCCCACACCCTGCCACCACCGAAAAGCTTTTTCAGCAAACCCTATTTAGTCCTTCTTTACTTTAAGTTAAGAAACTTATCTAAGGCTAGAACCATATTCGGCGGCCAACGGCGCACGCTTTTTACCCAATCGAGGTCTTGATAGCGGGTATCCATGCCGACGGCGGCTACCCAATTGCTTTCCGCCTCTCCCTGTTGTCCTTGGGTCCATAAAACGGCGCTTAAGGCGGCTCTGACATCGGGGAACATAGGGTATTTGCGGGCAATATTCCGCATTTTTTGGACTGCTTCGGGATATCTGCCCAATTCGTACAGGGCCAGCGCCAGATTAGCTTGCGCCCAGGCAAAATTCGGGGCTAGTTGGGTGGCTTGGCGATAGTCTTTGACGGCGGCTTCCCAATCCCCTAAACCGCCCTCAGCGTTGCCGCGATTGTTATAGGCAAAGGCATCATTGGGATCTAGTTCTAAAACTTTATTATAATCGGCGATCGCTTCTTGATATTTACCTTCTCCTTCTAAAGCGGTGCCACGATTGAGGTAGGGATCGGGGGCATCGGGGGCAATGGCGATCGCTTGGTTGAAGTCAGCGATCGCATCCTCTAATTTATTGAGACTGACTCTGGCATTGCCGCGATTACTCCAGACGGCGGGATTAGTGGGGAATTTGGTGACTAATTCGGTCCAATAGCTTTCGGCCTGGGCGTAATCCCCTTTTTCTGTGGCTTCTAGGGCTTTTTCGGCGATAACTTCCCCTTCTCTAATCTGTTCTTCGCTAATAGTCGGGCTATCGGCATAAGCCGCTATGGGTAGGGCAAAAAAGAGCAATAGACTCAATACACAAGCGGTGATCCAACGCATAATTACTTCATAATTTGTTACTTAATCTTTTCTCAATCTACCCTACTTAGGTGAACTCTGCCCTAGATAGTCTTGATAGCCTAGTCGTTGAAGATTGCTTTGTTTTTCGAGGACGGAATCGGTGAGGGATTGACGATAGGCGATAACTTGCTCTAAAAGATCAGTATTACCAGTGGCGAGAATTTGAACCGCTAAAAGTCCGGCATTTTTGGCATTACCGATCGCCACCGTGGCCACGGGAATGCCTGCGGGCATCTGTACAATTGAATAGAGAGAGTCTAACCCTTGTAAAGTGCGCGTGACTACGGGAACCCCAATCACGGGTAAGGGGGTTAGAGATGCTACCATCCCGGGTAAATGGGCAGCGCCGCCGGCTCCGGCGATAATCACTTTTATTCCCCTTAAATGAGCGTTTTTGCCGTATTCAAACATTTTTTCGGGGGTACGATGGGCCGAGACGATGGCGACTTCGTGGCTAATCTGAAAAACCTCTAAAACTGCGATCGCTTCTTTCATGGTGGGTAAGTCGGAATCACTGCCCATAATTACACCCACTAGGGGCGCTGCTGTCACCATAGTTGCTAGAAAATAAATTTGTTTTTTAATCTTATAGCAGGGTTTGTTATTTTGTCTTCAAACCCTACTGATCAGATTTCCCCTAAATTGTATCGGGATCGATGCCTAATTCTCGCAGTTTTTGTGCCAATTTTTCCTTAGCTTGTCGTTCCCTTTCTTTTTCTAAAAGAGCCTGTTCTTTTGCCTGTCGTTGCTGTAATTCCGCTTCTTGAGGAGTGGGGACTAATTGACCATCGGCGGTAAAATAACGCAGTTTACGGTCAAATATCCCTAAATATAATCCTAACTGTTCACTCCACAGATAACCCTGTTCATTGGGAGAAATGGCTTGATATTGTCCCTCAATTAGTCTAAATCCTTGTAATTCTAACGTATTAGGATCGAACCAAAAATAATTAGGAGTGCGAAAGGTATTCTGATAGAGAGTTTTCTTGTTCTTGCGGTCAATATTGGCCGTAGAATCGGAGAGAATCTCGACAATTACATCGGGATATTTACCCTGTTCTCCCCAAACTACCCAACTTTTGCGGGGACGTTTTTCGGTATCTAAAACCACAAAAAAATCGGGACCCCAGAAATCACGTTTTTTTAGTTGTTCCGCTTTGTAGTAGATGGTTAGATTTCCCGAAGCGTAGTAATCACTCCTCTCGCGCCATAATAATTCTAGACAACTAAGGAGAATGATGATCTGTTGCAGGTGTAGATCACTTGCCAAGGGTGGTTCATCACTCCATAAATCTGTGGGGGGATAGGTGACATCTGGGATCATGTCTAGGGCTGTCATGACTTTTTCCAGGTATTTTAGGATTGATTAATTATAGCGTTTTTCCCACTACTTTAGAGATGGTACTGGGGGATTTTTGCCCCTAATTTAATTCTAAGTAGGTAGGCGTTAAAAGTTGTCAGACACCCCCCTTATCAAGGGTAGGGTTGATTCATGAATCAACCCTACCTTATCAAGGAGGGCAGGGGGGATCGAACCTAAAATCCATTTTTAATTTAATTATAACCAGAACGTAGGTTGGGTTGAAGCATGAAACCCAACGCCCGCATGGGTTACGCTACCGCTAATACCAAATTTCTAAATCCATGACAGACATCCACGCTCGAATGCTTGCCAAACCTTCATTCGTTGTGACGCGAATAAAGAAAAATGGTATAACCCATCCTACAAATAATTGTGCCTCCCTACTTATCGATGGTAGAAAAAAAACCCACCTTTTCTGAGGGGGTAAGGGACAGGGCGATCGCTATTGCCGTTTCTAAACTAAAGCCTGACTGCAAATAATGATGGGAATTGGTTGCTCCTCACCTTGCAAGCGGCGGCGATCTAACCAGTCTCGCATCTCATGTTGGCTGTATAATTTCTTCAGTTCGCTAAACAAAGCTTCTCCTGTCAGGCTACGGCGCTTAATCAGGTTTAACTCGCGCTTGAGTACAGTGGTAATCGGTTGGCGAAAGGCCTGTTCTAATAGGTTAACCTGCTTACGGATTTCTTCATCCTGCGTGGTTTTGAACAGCAGTCCCAATTCTCGCAAGATGTATCGCTGTCCTTGAGTCAGAGAACGGCTGTACTCCCGTTCCGATTGGCGGTGTTGGACTTCTTGAGCAAATTTAATCTTGACTTGCATGACTGCTTGGTTGTAATTTTTGGGCAGCGGCAGTGCTGCTTCTTCTGGGTTGGTTTTGAGCATTCCTAAAATGCGGGCAGTATCTTTTGATCTGATCTCTCCCTGTTCATCGAGCCAGTATAATTGCTGGTAGCCCTTCCAATCTTTGCGGTTCGGATAAGAAGCTTCACAGAAGACAATTATGCCCTTATTCAGAGAAAAGCGAGCCGTTCGGATGCCGTGAGGCAGGTTAGTTATCCGTTCGTATTCAGCCGGATTTTCTCGCTGGAGTTGTCTGAGAATTTCTTCCGCTTCATTGAGGTCGAGAAATTCTCCCTCATCTTCAAACAAACTTAATTGATGACTACCACTTTTTTCATAAATCGCATACATAGCCTCTTCGTTAAGCTGTTCTGTGGGGTCAAGAATTGCCGCATCCTCACCGATGGTTTCATGAATTTCTTGAATGCGGTTTTTGAGTTTTTGTCGTAATCCTAGATTCCGCTCTAATCCCGTCTCTGGGAGAAAATTAAAGCCGTAAACCACATCATTCTCGCTGCCAATCCGATCGATCCGACCAAACCTTTGAATGAGTCGGACGGGATTCCAATGCAGGTCATAATTAACAATCAGGTTGCCATCTTGTAGGTTTAAACCTTCGGCTAAAACATCGGTAGCAATTAAAGTCTTGATTTCCGACTCTCCCTGTTGAAATTTATAGTATTTGTTGGCTTTGGGGGCAAATCTTCCCACTACCCGCGCCTTATTTTTATCGCCACTGTAAATGACTTCTAGATCGTCTCGATCGCCGTTAGGATTGAGGTTTTGATACAAGTAAGAGGCGGTATCAGCATACTGAGTAAAAATGAGGCACTTGCTATCCTGCAGCGGAGGTTTATTCAACCAGCTTTTGAGGGTTTGTAATTTAGCGTCTTTGTCTGGGGTAATTGGCTCAACTAAGTGCAAAATTCTCTCTAGCAATTGGATGTCATGTTCGAGGTGTTTCTGCAATCTTGGGGCATCAAAATCAGCTAGATCATACTTCCCAGATGCCTGACGCAAGGCATCGATAATGTCTTGTTCTTCCCCATTATTTGGTTCATAGAGAATTGCTTGAGCTTCTTCCCCGGCGGGGATAATTCCTTGGCGTAAAGCTTCTCGAAAGCGTTGATGGACTTGCAGTAATTTCTTAACAGTTTGTTGGAAGGCATAAACGCTAGATTCAAAGCGTTTGAATAACAGAACTCGCATCAGTCCTCTTAAATTTGCTCCCCCAGTTTGTAAACTGATTAATGGTTCTTGTTTGCGCTTATTTGGTAATACATAATTTCCCAAACCATAACGAGCATAGCAAAGTTCATTTTTACGAGGGTTGGCTGGTTGTCGTTGGCGAGATTTCCCTAAATATTGGCGCAGTTCTTGGTAAAGTCCTTGATAGGTATCTTCAATACTATATTCAATGGTTTGTAGTTCTCTTTTGGGAAAGAACTGATGCTTACCACCCACAATAACGTAAGCGCGTTGATTGCCGTTTAAATAATCCTTGAAATTGTCTGCATCTACGGGTTTATGAGTCTTGGCATCAAAGCCGTACCAGCGTAAAATGTGGTTGCGGGTGCGCCGGATCAAGATGTTAGATAACAAGTCAGGTAACTGCCGTTCCCTTTTCTCTACTAATCGAAAATATTCTTTTAGATCGGGCGGTTCTATGGGTAAATCTGTCTTATCATCTTGATGAAAAAGTTTAATCTGATGATAAATATCCCAAGCACTTTTATTACGAGGAGTTGCTGTCAGAAAACAGCATTGTCTCCCAGCTGCTAAAAAGGCTTCGACGATTTTATATTTTTGGGTTGCAACATTCCGCAGGTTATGACTTTCATCAATTAAGATAAAATCTCGATCTTTGTATTTAAAATCTTCTAATAAAACTCTGATGCCACTGGTTTCATCTTCCCGCAGCAATCCCATCGATAAAACGCGGGCGTTAAGTTGATAAATTTCGTTGTAGCGTTCCCACATTTCCACCAGTGGCGCTGGACAAATAATTAAGGGGCGGGCTTTTTCCACTTGTTCAAAGCGTTTGACAATGGCAGCACCAATGAAGCTTTTTCCTAGTCCTACCACATCGGAAACAAAACAACCTCCATACTCGCGGATGAGTTTAACTGCTTGGTTAACTGCTACTTTTTGAAAGTCTGCTAGTTTCTCGGTAATTTCGTTATCTATCATCATTTCGCTGGCAGTTTCTTCTGTCAATCGATCGCGCACGAGCATATAGAGAGTTTTCATATAGATGTCGTAGGGACGTACTGGCATCATCGCCCAAGACTGTTGTAAAGACTGCATCAGTGTTCCATCAAATTCTGTTGCTTCCTGCCAAAGTTGATTAAACCATTCTGTTAAACTGGCGTGATTTTCATTACCGTGAACGATAACATTAAGTTCGGTATTGTGGGAAATTCCTGATAAAGTAAGGTTAGAAGAACCGACGATAGCAAGGCCTTTTTCTTGACGTTCTAGGGGTTGTCCCTGCTGGTTATAAATTGTCCCGTAGTCGAAGATATAGGCTTTAGCATGGAGTCGCCCTTGAGTATAAACTCGCACCTGAAGGCGTTTTTCTTCAATCATTTGAACCAGCTTTTTTACTAAGGTTTCTGCTTCATCTGTTTGGTCCATCAGTTCGACGCTGGAACGAATATTATCGGCGGTTTCTGTTGCCATCTGCTTGCGTTCTGTCCGTTTGGGGTATTCTTGTGCTTCCAGATGGTCTTTAATTAGTTCTAAGCGGCGGTAGCCTTCTGCTAGTTGTTCGATGGTTTCCCGGTTACTGGTGTTGCCAATCAGGAGGCGCATTTGTTGGATAGTGGCGAGACGAGGTGCGATCGCAGTAAAGCCGGAGAGGAAAAAGTAACCGACGGCAAAATGAGCGGCTTCCGAGGACTGAAGAATTTGGTTGATGTTATCGACTAATTTTTGCTGGCGATTGTCGATGATGTCGTGGGTAGGCATAGTTCGATTTTTGAATTTTAGGGCTGTAACCAGTTTTCTATTACTAGATTATAAATATTTTCAAAATCACGAGTATTATCGGTTACTAAAATATCCTGCCGAGAACGAGCAACGCTTGCGATTAAAGCATCTAACTGTCCTGTTGGTTTGCCAATTTTTCTAAGTTCAGATTGAATTTTGCCAAATTCGATTGCAGCTTGTTCATCAAAAGCTATTATCGGTAACTGGTTGGCAAATCTGGTTAATGTATCTAAGTTACGTTCTAACTGAGTTGAGCAATAAACTCCTTTATATAGTTCCCCTAAGACTAAAGTGGATAGGTAAGATTCCTGATACTTAAGTCTAAAATGTGAAACGACCGTCAGATTCCCTTTGAGAATGGCAATACGGATGTTAGTATCCAGTAAATACATGAATTTTCGGCTTAATCATCGAATTTAATTTCCACACCTAGATCAGCATGGCGCTCTCGGTCAATTTCAGAAAATATATCATCGAGTTCTGGTTGATTTTTCCATACTCCAATAAGAGTTTCTAAGTCTTCCCACAATAATTTTTTTTGAATTAAATTGTCAGGGATTGACCGAGAAATTTTTACGCCATTAGGGAGAGATAAATCTTCTAATAGCTCGATAGTATTGCCTTTGATAATTCCTTGTATTTTCATAGTAGTTTAGGATAATGCTTGCTCAACTAAGACGGCAGTTTCACGATCTAGAACAGAGAGAGTTTCTTGAATTAAATTGACTTCACTAGCGGTTCTCACACCTGTGTGGCACATTTAAACCTTTGCTGATTAAGCTTTTTAACATCGATAATGTACCTCTTGTGAACAGGAACCGCTATAGAACAGAAAGCGGGTTTCTGGTAAATAGCTAAATTAAAGCTCAGATTTTGTTAAGAAACCCGCTTTCTCCCAGCTTCTTTCTAAAGTCGATTACTTGTGAGGGGGTAGTTGTTGCTTGTGTCATGGTTTCATT
>NZ_JADBVM010000168.1:0-16990 GCF_020244875.1 Microcystis sp. M44BS1 | reverse complement strand
TAATGCCGACGATGACTACCGTTATAAACGTTCAGAATACGCAGTGAGAGGCATTCCTGAATACTGGATTATCGATCCTATTGCCCTAAAAATATCGGTTTTAACCCTGATTTCGGGATTTTATGAACTGGCAGAATTTAACAACGAAGATAGGATAAAATCGGTAACATTTCCCGATTTAAAATTAACTCCTCAAATGGTCTTTGCACAGTAGCATTATTAACGATTATGACTATCCCCTTAGAAATCCAACAACGTTGCCAACAACTAAAAACAGAACTACAAAGAGCCAGTTATGCTTATTATGTTCTTGATGATCCTTTTATACCCGATAGCGTTTATGATCAACTTTATCGGGAATTAGAAGACCTAGAAAAGCGTTATCCCCAATTAATCACCCCCGATAGTCCCACCCAAAGAGTCGGAGATAAAATCTCTAGTCAATTCGTTTCTGTCCGTCATAATATTCCCCTGTATAGTCTCGAAAATGCCTTTAACCTCGAAGAATTAAATAAATGGGGCAACCGTTGGCAAAGATATGTAAATGAAACCCAAGACACGGAATATGTGTGTGAATTAAAAATCGATGGTTCCGCGTTAGCTTTAACCTACGAAAACGGCTTTTTAGTCCGAGGTGTTACTAGAGGAGATGGAGTCACTGGCGAAGATATTACCCCCAATGTGCGGACAATTCGCTCTATTCCTTTACGCTTAAATATAGACAATCCCCCGGCAATTGTGGAAGTGCGCGGCGAAGCTTTTTTACCCCTCGATACCTTTGATAAAATCAATCAAGAAAGAGAAGAAAAAGGGGAATCTCTCTTTGCTAATCCCCGCAATGCAGCAGCAGGAACCCTACGACAATTAGATCCGAAAATAGTTGATAAAAGACGCTTACAATTTTTTGCCTATACCCTGCATTTAGACGATAACCATATCACTAATCAATGGCAATCCTTAGATAGATTAGAAACCATGGGATTTCTGGTTAATCCCCACCGTCAACTCTGTCCATCCCTGCAAGAAGTGGCGCAATACTATCAAGATTGGCAAGAAAAACGTCATCAATTAGCCTACATGACCGATGGTGTCGTAGTCAAAATCAACGATTTACAGCGACAAAATCGCTTAGGATTCACCCAAAAATTCCCCAGGTGGGCCATCGCTTTAAAATATCCTGCCGAAGAAGTCCCCACAGTAGTTAAAGATATTATCGTCAATGTGGGACGCACCGGCGCAGTTACACCCATGGCGGTGATGGAACCGGTACAGGTAGCAGGAACCACCGTACAAAGGGCTACTTTACATAATAGCGATCGAGTGGCCGAATTAGATATCCGCGTCGGTGACACGGTAATTATCCGCAAAGCGGGGGAAATTATTCCGGAAGTGGTGAGAATCCTGCCAGAATTGCGTCCTCCCCACACCTTACCCTTCCAGATGCCCACTAATTGCCCTGAATGTCAATCTCTCCTAGTCCGTCCAGTGGGGGAAGCGGTGACGCGCTGTGTTAATAGTTCCTGTCCGGCGATTTTGCGGGGAAGTATAGTACATTGGGCCAGTCGCGACGCTCTCGATATCCGGGGATTAGGGGAAAAAGTGGTAATTTTGCTGATTGAACAGGGATTAGTTACCGCCATTTCTGACCTCTACAGCCTCGAAAAAACGGAAATTGCCAAATTAGACCGAATGGGCGAGAAATCCGCCTTAAATTTGATTACAGCTATGGCTCAGAGCAAAAATCAAAGCTGGTCGAGGGTACTTTATGGGCTAGGAATTCGCTATGTGGGCAGCGTTAACGCCCAAATTCTCTCCGAAAGTTTTCGGACTGTGGAGGAGTTAGCTAACGCCAGCGTGACTGATTTAGCTTCTGTCTATGGTATCGGTGAAGAAATCGCTCAATCGGTCTATGATTGGTTTAAAATCGCCGCTAATCGGGATTTAGTCACTAAATTACAGGCAGCCGGTTTACAATTTGCTGCGGCAGCAAAAACCACCACCACTAAAGCGACTTTAGCAGGGAAAACCTTTGTCATTACTGGCACTTTACCAACTCTCAAACGAGAGGAAGCGAAAGAATTAATCGAAAAAGCCGGGGGGAAAGTGACGGGTTCTGTGAGCAAAAAAACCGATTATTTAGTGCTAGGAGAAGCGGCGGGTTCTAAGCTAGAAAAAGCCCTAGAATTGGGCATTACTCAGCTAACCGAAGCACAATTACTCGAATTAATCAAGGCTTAAAAGCTTAAGATTGCAGCAAATCTGCCGAAGCATTAAGTAGGGTTTGCGGCAAAAAGTTTTTCGGTGGGGGTAGGGTGTGGCCCCCTGCCCCCCCCGACATCGGGGGGGTCGGGGGGCAGGAGGGGTGTAGGGTTTTACCATTATTCAGCCAGCCCTAATTAATCGGGTAAATCAAAGCTGATAGCTAAAAAAACTGATAGCTGATAACCCGGGAGAAAATATAATTGTAGCTACCTACCCATTCCTGATTAATTCCTATGGCAGAAGAAACCACCACCCCCGCAACTCCGGCAGCAGAAGCAGCAAAACCGGCTCAACCTGCGGCTGCTAAAAAACCCAAGGAGCCAACCGTCGAGGAAAAACCCTTTGCTGAATTTATTGAGCAGCATTTTCAGCCCGCATTGGCCGCAGCCTTGCAAAAACTGGGTATAACTGATATAAAGCTGTCCTTTAAACAGGATAAAATTCCCGTGCAGGGTTTTTCTAGCTCTCCCTGTTGGCAGTTAACTGGCAATTGGCTCGAGGGAATGCGTCAATTTAGCATTTATTTTTTGGAAGAAAACATCAATGGTAAAAAAGCTTTTTCTCAAGCTGAGGGCGGCGCTCAACCTAGTACACTTGAATCATTTATGATCGATGAAAGGAAAGTTAGTCTTGATTTACTGTTGTTTTACACCCTGCAACGGCTTAACGGTCAAAAGTGGTTGACTAGAAACTAAAATTGCTCAGGATTAGCGATCGAGAAGGGGGGTAAAATGAGTATAGACGACCACCGCTTATCGATCGCTAATAGTAATTATGCGTGTATTTGTACTACTTTTTAACGCAGGCACAGAAAACGAAGGTATCCACACCATTCAAATGGGAGCTATCAATAAGGTGTTGATGTTTGAATCGGAAGATGATGCCACCCGTTATGCTCTGCTGTTAGAGGCACAGGATTTTCCGACTCCCACGGTAGAGAAAATTGATTCCGAGGAAGTGGCAGAATTTTGTCGCGGCGCCGGCTATCAAGCGGAAATGATTGCAGCGGGTATGTTGGTAATTCCCCCCGAAAGCAATGCCGAGGAGTTGGATTGGCAAAAAGAGGAAGTCCCCCCCGCCGAGGAGGAGTTTTCCGAGATTCCCGATGCGGAGTTAGACAGCATCCGTCGTCGTCTAGAAGGACTTTTGTAATCCAGTGATTCAGTGAACAGTAATCAGTAGTTTGGAGTCAGAAGACAGGATAATAAATCAATATTGTTCACTGATAACTGATAACTGACCACTGATAACTGATAACTGACCACTGATAACTGATAACTGACCACTGATAACTGATAACTGATAACTGACCACTGATAACTGATAACTGAATATGACAACCGTGGGGGAATTGGGCGAAAATTTGGTGGCGGATTGGTTGCAATTACAGCAATGGCATATTCTCCAGCGTCGTTGGCGTAGTGCTGGCGGTGAAATCGATTTAATCGTCTTGTCTAAATCCCAAGCGACTCTCGCTTTCGTCGAGGTGAAAACCCGCAGTGCTGGCAATTGGGATTTAGGGGGCAAATTAGCGATCAATGACCGTAAACAAGGTAAAATTTACCAAGCTGCCCAGATATTTCTTGCCTTTTATCCCCAATGGTCTGATTTAAGCTGTCGCTTCGATGTGGCGTTAGTTAGTTGTCAAAAAAGTTCTCTATTAGCTTTACCTGAGTTTTCCCTTGATTATCCCTGTCAGCTACAGGCAGGTTATCAATTGCAATTACAGGAATATCTCGTGGCGGTTTTCTAAAAACACAATAGGCCCGCCTAGGGAGGCGGGCTTCATCTTGTACAAACGATATGGACTCCTAAAAGTTTAACGGACTCAATACAATAGAGGTTTACAGAACCCACAACAGTCTATCTGTCAACTATCAAGATTTCTCAGTTTACCGACTCAGGTGCTGATTACGGCTCACTCCATCTGTCCTATATCGAGCAACAGAGGCGAAACCATACTTTACTTTACAAACTTTGAGAATCTGTGTCCGATTTAGCTGTTGCGTTGATCTAGAGCAGGTGGCACAGGCTCTAGGTCTTTTTGCCTGGAAGGAAGTTGAGTCGCTTCCTTTGTGCCTTATGTTTTTAAGATAACACGTTTGTCAGGACACGATCAACCTTGTGATTAAAGTTTACACTTATTGATTTTTAGCAAAAATTGCCGTTACAAAACTATAGATAAGTGGCTGATAGATGTAGATATTTTACAACTAAGCTGTTTTGAATCTAAATTGCATATTCGATTTTTCCGACCGCCGACCGCCCCCTGCCGACCGCCTGATCTCAACAAGCAATTTAAATTACGAACAGCTTAAATTGTTTCTCCCCGCTCCCTGCTCTCCTGTACTTTTTAAACAAGATTTAGTATCACTATAGGTGGGAGAGAGTCACAAATATTAAGAGGAACCTAAAAAATGAGTCTAAAACTTTACTTTTTGCGTCATGGCGAAACCACAGCCAGTCAAACGGGTAGTTTTTGCGGTCGATTAGACTTGGAACTAACCCCGGCCGGCTATGAAATGGCCAAGGATTTCGCCCTTGCCTATCGAGATGTGCCTTGGACAGGTATCTATTCTAGTCCCCTCAAGCGCACCATGGCCACGGCCACCCCTTTAAGCGAACTCTTAGGTATTCCCATCCACAAACGGGAAGGATTAAAAGAGATTGCCTACGGCCAATGGGAGGGAAAAACCGCAGCTGAGGTTAATCGGGAGTTTCATGATGATTATGTGCGCTGGTTAGCAGATCCGGGCTGGAATTCTCCCACGGGGGGCGAAAAAGGCATCGATATCGCTCGTCGCAGTTCGGAGGTATTAGAGGAAATCGACCATCATCACGATGATGGCCATATTTTGATTGTTTCCCATAAAGCAACGATCCGAATCGTGTTATGTTCTCTTTTAGGCATTGATATCGGCCGTTATCGCGATCGAATTGCCATGCCCGTGGCCTCGGTAACGATCGTCGAATTAGCCGAACATGGTCCCCTCTTTCAAGTCATGGGCGATCGCTCTCACATCCGCAATGACCTGCGCTCCCGAGCGGGAACCTAACCAGTCAACAGCAACCAGGGAAACCCCAGATTTGGTCTCCTGAAAAACTATGTGCTTGATGTTATATTTTCTACGACACGGACAGACAGCCTATAGCAAAACGGGAGGATACTGTGGTACTCCAGAAAATGATCCCGGTTTGACTGCCGAAGGCATCGAAATGGCGGAAGAATTCGCCGATGTCTATCGTTCTTTACCTTGGCGTGCGGCCTACGTCAGTCCCCTCCAAAGAGCTATTCAAACCGCTAAACCTCTCTGTGAAGCGGTGGGACTGAAATTAGAAATCCGGCAGGGATTACAAGAGATCGGTTATGGTCTTTGGGAGGGTATGCACCCCAACGATATTGATCATCAATATCATGATCTCTATGTGCGTTGGTTGACGGATCCCGCTTGGAATGCTCCCCCCAACGGGGAAAGGGGCATCGATATCGCCCGTCGTTCCGCGGCCGTTTTGGAGGAAATTGAACACACCCACAGTGAGGGCAATATCCTGATTGTTTCCCACAAGGCCACTATCCGGATCATGCTCTGTAGTCTGATGGGCATCGATGTGGGCCGTTATCGCGATCGATTTGAAATGCCCGTAGCCGCTGTCAGTATTGTCGAATTAGGCAGTCGTGGCCCGCTTTTCCATGGCATCGGTTTACGTTCCCACCTCAGTGAGTACCTGCGTTCTCTCCCCTGCACCTAATCAGTTATCAGTGATCAGTGATCAGTTATCAGTGATCAGATGTGAGTTTTCAGGTCACTGATTACTGTTTACTGTTTACTGATCACTGAAAATACTCCCCACTTCCCATTTATGCCCAAAATCCATCACTTTGAGCTATTACCTTCCACTAATACTAAAGCTTGGCAATTATTAGAATCGGGGGAAAATCCGCCTTTTCTGGTGATTGCTAGTCAACAAAGTGCCGGGAGGGGACAATGGGGACGGGAGTGGATTTCTGAACCGGGAGGATTATATTTATCTTTGGCGTTAAATCTGGATTTAGAGGTGGATAAATCTGCCCATCTCGTTCTCGCTACAGTTTGGGGCATCGCTCATCAGCTGAATTGTCAAGAAATACCCGTTAAAATCAAATGGCCGAATGATTTGGTATTATTAGGGCGCAAACTAGGGGGAATTAACCTAGAAACCCGTATTCAGGGGCAAAACATCCCGCAAGCAGTCATCGGAGTGGGCCTCAATTGGTCTAATCCTGTCCCCCCCACCGGTATTAATTTACAGGCTTTTACTGGCAATAAAATCACCTCGATCGCTCAATTAACTTCTCTCACCAGCGATGCTATCCTATACGGCTATGAATATTACTGTAATCACGGCATAAAAGCCTTATTAGCCTCCTATTTAGAACTTTTTGCCAATTTTGGTCAAAAGATAGTTTTCAAGGGCTATCAGGGCATAATAACGGGGGTAAGCGATCGAGGGGAATTAAAAGTTAAACTCACCTCGGACAATGCCAGTAGCGAAATCTATATACCGGCCGGTAGGGTCAGTCTCGGCTATAATTGAGTCTAAATATTTTTTTGACTAAACTGTGAGAAGTGAGGCCGCCCTATGTATCCTTCATCGGTGATATTGAAACTTTTTCTAGGAAAATCCTTAAAAAAGAAGCTGAGTTTATGCAGTGGTCTCGGTTTAGTAGTCAGCGGTCTGATTACTCTTGCTCCCAATGCGATCGCTAATTCCGAAACTGGTAGCGAAACCCCGGTAGTGGAAAATGCCGCCCCGACTCTAAAAGCCCCCGTTATCAAAGAAAATACTAATCCTGCCCCCCGTCTGGCTATCCCCGAAAACCATCAAACCGATATGCCTACCCTTGCCCCCCGGGCCGGCGGTAAAAATAACTTTATCGATACCAGAAACTTTAACCCCCCCAGTTCCGTTGTCGTCACCGAGCGCCGCAGTGGTTGCCAAACCATCGCCCAAAATGGTCAACTGGTAGGAGGTAGCTGTAATCTGGCGGCCCGGTCCCCCCGTCGTCAGCCGGTCAGCACTGTGGCCAAACCCTTACCCCCGGTTAATCTGGCCCGGGTGCGTCTCAATCCTAATCCGGCCGTGCGGGTAGGACGGCAGCCCCGAAATCAGCCGGTTATCGCTAATAATTCCCTGCGTCGTTATGCCCCCACTCTCGTGGCTTCTAGCGCCCCGGTACGTCTGGCCGCCCCGACGGTGATTCCCAGTCAGGTGGTAGCCCTCAATCCCCCGGAATGGAATGGCGTAAAATTGGCTTTAGCCCCCGTGACTCGTGCGGAAGTGGAAGCAATCAGCGAAGCGACCACCTATGAGCGGGCCACCCGTTTAAGTCCCACGGATTCTAACCAAACTCAACGCACGGATTTACTCTTTCCCCTCGCCCTTCCCGCCCAAATTACCTCGGTTTTCGGGTGGCGAAATCATCCAGTCAGCGGTAATCGGGCCATGCACGCGGGTACTGATTTAGGCGCACCGATGGGAACACCTGTATTAGCCGCCTACGCAGGGGAAGTGGCCACCGCCGACTGGTTGGGAGGTTACGGATTAACGGTGATTTTGCGTCACCTCGATGGTAGTCAAGAATCTCGTTATGCCCACCTTTCGGAAATTACTGTCAAACCGGGAGAATGGGTGGAACAGGGCGCAGTTATCGGTCGTGTGGGTAGTACGGGACTTTCTACCGGTCCGCACCTACACTTTGAATGGCGACACCTAACCGAACAGGGTTGGACCGCCGTAGATGCTGGTTTACATCTAGAATTAGCCCTCGATAATCTGGTGCAGAGAATGCAAATGGCCGCAGCCACTGACTCTAATCAGAATTAATTTGTTTTGGGTTACAAATATAGCGGTTTTTGGAACTTAAAAACGCATCGTTGAGCTTTTGCCCAATTGATGCGTTTTCATACATTCGCAGTCTTAAGTAGGGCTTGCTGAATAAATGTGAAATGTAGGCAAGGTAAGGGTTTTGTGGCTTTACGAGCGAAACAGGTGCAAGATTTTGAGAGAATCTTGCTTCAAAACCTGGCATCTTGAGCGGCGCTCGCGTCCTGTAGGGGCGAAGCATTCGGATAGAAAATCTACGGTTTCACCGATAGGTTATTGCCCGAATGCTTCGCCCGTACTTTTTCAGCCAACCCTAAGTAGTTGGACAAAAATAAAGTTAACTGTGGGGTCAGGAGTCGTTCGTCAGGAGTCGGTCGTCGGTCGTCGGGAGACGGGATACACGCTAAGATACAAATAATAAACTTGAGAGAAGCACTTGATTAAATATGACTCTAACTGACGTTGAAGTAAATCCCTCGACTCCAGAAGATTTTTTAGATTCTGAAACATTAGTACAGGTCGATTTAATGAAGCAAAAGATTCAACAATATTTACAAACCCTATCAGTAGAAAATTTAAAGATGATTCTAGAATTTGCCGCTTATTTGTCAGATAAAGAAAGTGAAAAGGCAACGCAAGAAATTAGAGCAATCACGAATATTATGGAACATTTGAAAGAAGCTGAAATGGATTTACAATCAGGTTTTCTCATTGATTGGGAAAGCTGAGATGACTTATAAAGTCCGTTTGACAGCTAAAGCAAATAAAGTTTATTCTGA
Source organism: Microcystis sp. M44BS1 (assembly GCF_020244875.1). Classification (NCBI taxonomy): domain Bacteria; kingdom Bacillati; phylum Cyanobacteriota; class Cyanophyceae; order Chroococcales; family Microcystaceae; genus Microcystis; species Microcystis sp. M44BS1. The sequence continues at coordinate 8,084 of NZ_JADBVM010000168.1, read as the reverse complement.
AGCGGATCCAATCTTAAAAAAGAAGATTGCTAAGTGTTTAAAACTCCTTCAAGAAACACCGAAAAATCACCCTCAAATTAAAGCATTAAAGGGAGAATTTGCTGGGAAGTATCGCTTCCGCGTTGGAGACTATCGGGTTATCTATACCGTTGATGATAGTCAGTCTCAAGTTATCGTCTTGCTGATTGAACATCGCAGTCAAGCTTACCGCCAATAAATAGGGTTTGCTGAATAAATGTGAAATGTAGGCAAGGTAGAGGTTTTGTGGCTTTTCTCCCGAAACAGGTGCAAGATTCTGAGAGAATCGTGCTTCAAAACCTTGCGTCTTCATGGTTCCGCGTCCTGTAGGGGCGAAGCATTCGGACAATAACTTATCGGTGAAACCGTAGATTTTCTATCCGAATGCTTCGCCCGTACTTTTTGCCGCAAACCCTATGTTCTATAAAAATGGTAATGCAAGGTTTTTGAAGCTCCCAATCCTCATAGTGTTAATATTCGCTAATCTCATCCAATTGGAAAGGCAAAATTTGAGAAAAAAAGTAGAAGTTAAGGAACGCGGAGCATTCGTTCTTCGATTTCTTGCCAGACGGTAGGGGAAATATTAACAGCCACTTTTTGGCAGCAGAGAACCAGGAGATTAATATAAAAATAATGCTTGTCTATTTTGCGAATTTCTTGGATGGATAAATTCAGTAATTCAGGCGTTAAATTAAAAGCAGTATTCCACATTTTCAAGAATTGATCAGCAAATTCTCGACGTTCTTTTTTAGTTGCTTTATCATCAGGAATATTTTGTTTGAAAGCTTCTAAATCAGCGATTAATTGGTAAAAATTAACCTTAGAAACAATTCGATCCTGAGCCAATAAGTTAACTAACAGGACAAACTCATCAATGAGGTCGGGGGTAAAGAGGATCTCGGTGATGACGGTGGCGATGTTGATGGCGATGACGTGGATGATCTCGGGGACGTAGGCGATGGCGATGCCGTAGGCGAAGACGTTGGCGATGACGAGATAATTGGCGAGCGCTCTTCTTCCTACAGGTTTAATCGGACTATCAACAGAATCTTTAGTCATCTCATCTGCCCATTGTAAAATCGGCACTAATTTTTGACCGAGGGGCGTTTTAAGATAATTATGGGCTTCTTTCTCCATTGCTAATAACAATTTATCGGCTTTCCCTCGCATCAAACCCGCCACTAACAAAAACACCTCTTGCCAACGAGTTTCTGTTACATAATTCTTAACTGTTTCTTCAATCAAATCATTGTCATAGATATACTGAGCCGTGAGGTATTCCTGAAGGGTTAAATGAGAAAAAGAATAGACATCTCTCGCCCGCTCTACTAAAATTCCCTGTTCAATTTCAATGGTTTTTAATACTTTTTCTCCGTCCAGATGTTGCGGAGCATTTAAGTTTTGTTTAAGGTGATCTTTAATTTGCTTAACAATTTCTCGTTTTTCTAAAAAAAGTTTATCTGCTACAAAATTCTGATAAGCGACTTCAGATAGCAAAATTTCTTCTTGCTCAATACTGAGATTTTCATAAACTAAACCGCGATTAGGTAAACGTTTTTCGGCTGACCATGTTTCTAATAAAATTCGTAACGCATCTTGATAAAGGCGACTGCGATTTGTGGGAAAAGATTGATTTTCATCATAAACCAAACACAAAAAAGTCAACAATAACGGTGTATGGGCTAACTCTTTTGCACTTTTATACTCCTTTTTTTGCAACAGTTCCCAACAATTTTTAGCCGTCTCATTTTTGCGATCTAATTCGGAACTAAACCAATGTTCAATAAAACTTTGAATTTGCTGATCATCAAATTCGACAATTTCAATATCGGTAAATCGTTGAAGATGAGTTCTAGCAGCAGTGCGACAGGAGAGAATAAAACGATTTTTATAATGCCTATCTACAAAATCTTTAATTTTCTCGATTACATTATTCACATTAGCTGTTGGCACTTCATCCAAACCATCTAATAAAATTAGTAATTCCCCTTTTTCTAGTTTATTGCTAATATTTTTTTCCACATTGGGAAAACCACAGATTTTAAACTCCTCTTCAATTAATGCCTGAATATTAATCTCGTTTTCTTTAAAGTTTTTCAACTCCAGTAAAACAGGTGTTAGAGAATGCTGATAACTGTCTTTATTTCCCTTGAGAGCTTCTAGCCCAACTTTTCGCAAAAATGTAGATTTACCAATGCCGGGATCACCAAGTACCATTAAATATTGTTCTTGATTCGCCAAAAGTAAACCATCTTTTTTACCATCATCCCTAAAGTTAAAACGTCGCTGCTTACTCTCACGATATTTATTTTCTAAATTTTCATCATAATAATCCCTGACTAAATTCCCTAAACATTTGACATTAATATAAATTGACTCCAAATCCATCGGCTTAGACATTTTTAAAACCTTAATCATGCCGTGCCGATCCCAGTAACGTTGAGTATATTCCCGCAAAAAAAGATACTTTCCTTCTTTGATAAGCTGCCCGACATCTTTATTCAATAACTCATTTTTATTAATACCCTCCCACCCCGATTTAATCATTTGACCAATAAAATTATTAGTCAATGCCGTTACAATGGTTGTTTCAATTCCTGTCATAACTTAACCCCTGTAAATCCTCTAAAGTTCAGTATAAGCCAGAAAGCGGGTTTCTCAACAACTCAGAAACCCGCTTTCTCCGCTTTCTCATTATCAACTCAGAAAGCGGGTTTCTCATCATCAACTCAGAAACCCGCTTTCTCATCAACCCAGAAACCCGCTTTCTCCGCTTTCTCATTATCAACTCAGAAAGCGGGTTTCTCATCATCAACTCAGAAACCCGCTTTCTCATCAACTCAGAAACCCGCTTTCTCCAGTTTCTCATCATCAACTCAGAAAGCGGGTTTCTCATCATCAACCCAGAAAGCGGGTTTCTCATCAACCCAGAAACCCGCTTTCTCCGCTTTCTCATTATCAACTCAGAAAGCGGGTTTCTCATCATCAACTCAGAAACCCGCTTTCTCATCAACCCAGAAACCCGCTTTCTCCGCTTTCTCATCATCAACTCAGAAAGCGGGTTTCTCATCATCAACTCAGAAACCCGCTTTCTCATCAACCCAGAAACCCGCTTTCTCCGCTTTCTCATCATCAACTCAGAAAGCGGGTTTCTCAACAACTCAGAAAGCGGGTTTCTCAACAACTCAGAAACCCGCTTTCTCTTAGCTTAGAATAGTAAGCCAGAGAAAGCTGTTTTCTAGAGATAAGATAAATATGCCCTATCGTCAGAATATCTTTCAAGCAGGACAATACTACCACATCTATAATCGCGGCAATAACCGTGAAGATATCTTCTTTGAGCGAGAAAATTATCTTTTTTTTCTGCGATTGGTGCGTAAATATCTGGTAGAAACGCTAGATGTTATTGCCTATTGCTTGATGCCCAACCACTATCACCTGCTAATACGGCTGAAAAAAGCCGAGCTTTCTGCGGCAATGCAAGCCTTTTCCCTGTCTTATACCAAAGCCATAAATCGGCGATATGGGCGAGTTGGCTCATTGTTTCAAGGGCGGTTTCAGGCAATTCTCGTAAATGACACAGAGTATTTGTTGAATTTGTCGAGGTATATTCACTGTAATCCAGTTAAAGCGGGTTTGGTGAGTCAGCCACAGGAATGGGAATTCTCCAGTTTTCAGGAATATGTGGGATGGCGAGAAGGAACACTACCCAATCTGGAAATTATTGTCGCGACTTTAGGCTCGATGGCTGCTTGTCGTTCATTTATGATGATGGATATAGATGTCATCTCTCCAGAGTTAAAGGGGCTGCTGTTAGACGAGTAGGTAGAAACCTAAGAAACCCGCTTTCTTTAAGAAAGCGGGTTTCTTGAGGAAACCCGTTTTCTAATCTCTTAAACGGCTAAACTGAGAATAGCTGCCTGTCTTGACTCTCATTTCTCAGATTGTAAAATAATGCAAATTTATCTTGACTATAGTGCCACTACCCCCACTCATCCCCAAGTGATCGAGCGGGTTGCCACTATTCTGCGGCATCATTGGGGTAATCCCTCCAGTTTACACAGTTGGGGACAGGATACGGCAACAGTCATCGAAATGGCCAGAGAACAGGTAGCAGGGTTAATTAATGCCAATCCAGACCCAGATTATCTTCACTTCTGGCGGCACGGCTATCAAGCTAAAATTGATCAGCCCCCCGGTAAACCGCCCAAGGCTGGTTCTAATGTTAAGGAGAAAAAATAAAAATTCTTGGGTGGGAAATGTGGCCGCATCTCATAATCCACTGATTATCTATTCCCCCTTTTGCCTGTTACCTATTCTAACTGATAACTGATCACCGATTACTGATAACTGAATATGGCTTATTCTCGCATTAAAAAACTAGCAAATTATCTACGTCCCCATTGGCAAATAGTAACTGGGGGGGTAGTTGCTCTGCTTATTGTTAATCTTTTGGGTGTTTATATACCGCTTTTAATCCGGGATAGCATCGATGATTTGAGTAAATCCTTTGACTTTCAAAAAATCATTTATTATCTGATTTTAATTGTCGCTTTAGCCTCGATTATGTGGTTTATCCGCATGATTTCCAGAGTATTGTTATTCGGGATCGGTCGTCAGGTAGAGTTCGAGCTTAAACAAAAAATCTTTCAGCATTTATTAACCCTTGAACCTGCCTATTTTTCTCGGCAAACTTCAGGAGATTTAATCAACCGTGCCACTAGCGATGTGGATAATATCCGTCGTCTGGTGGGTTTTGCTTTGCTCAGTTTGGCTAATACTTTTTTTGCCTATGGGTTAACTTTGCCTGTAATGTTAGCGATTCATATTCCCCTTTCAATCGCCGCTATTTCTGTCTATCCTTTGATGTTAATTGCTGTGCAGTTATTTAGTGGTCGTCTGCAGCGGCAACAGAAAAAAGTACAAGAAAAACTCTCGCATCTGAGCGATTTAATTCAAGAGGATATGAGTGGTATTACTCTGATTAAAATTTATGCCCAAGAAGGTAACGAGCGCCTAGCATTTAAACAAAGAAATCGCAAATTATTACAGGCTAATTTAGATTTAGTCCAGACTCGTAATTTTCTTTTTCCCCTGATTGAAGCTTTAGCCTATGTGAGTTTATTGGCGTTGCTTGCCCTCGGTACTAGACAAATTATAGCGGGTAATATCACCATTGGAGACTTTATTGCTCTGTTAATTTTGGCCGAAAGATTAGTTTTTCCCACTGCTTTATTAGGTTTCACTATTACTGCCTACCAACAGGGAGAAGTGAGTATTGATCGCCTAGAAACTATCCTATTAGCTGAGGCTAAAATTAAAGACAATGCTGATTGTATTCACTTAAAAAATATTCAAGGAAAAATTACCGCCAAAGCCTTGACTTTTTTCTATCCTGATGCTAAGGAACCAGCCTTAAAATCTCTTTCTTTTACCATTAATCCGGGGGAAACGGTAGCGGTCGTCGGTGCGATCAGGTCGGGAAAATCTACCCTTGCTAACGCTATTCCCCGTCTTTTGAATATTGCCGAGGGACAGTTGTTTATTGATGATCAAGATGTCACTCAAATTGCCCTGGAAGAGCTGCGAAAAGCGATCGCTTATGTTCCCCAAGAAAGTTTTTTATTTAGTACCACCATTGAAGATAATATCCGTTATGGCAATCCGCTGCTGAATTTTCCAGCAGTGGCATCGGCGGCCAAACAAGCGAGAATTGAGGAAGAAATCGAGAATTTCCCGCAAAAATACGGCACTTTAGTGGGAGAACGTGGGATTACTCTTTCCGGTGGTCAACGTCAACGGGCCTCTTTAGCGCGCGCTTTAGCCATCCAAGCACCGATTTTAATCCTTGATGATGCCCTATCTAGCGTCGATAATCAAACAGCCACGGCTATTTTGGAAAATCTCGCCCAAGAAAGCCAAAAAACCGTGATTTTTATCTCCCATCAATTATCGGCCGCTGCCACTGCCGATCGCATTTTTGTCATGGATCGCGGAGAAATTGTCCAGATGGGAACCCACGAGGAGTTAATCGCAGTCCCCGGAGTCTATCAAAATCTCTGGCAACAGCAGCAGTTAGAGTCTAAGGTTTTACATTAGCCGATAAAATAGGGAATCTGCCAGTTATTGCCGGTTAAGCTGTGGACTATCTCAATTACTCCTTAAGACCGTTTAAATGCAGCACAGCAGTTATCTTTTAGCGACAATGAACAAGAATCAACTTTTAACCGAACCTTTTTTACAATTACCCACCGAAACATCAGTACAAGTGATTTGGTTTACGGAATTTTTTGGCACTCGTCATCAGGTGCACTACGGGGAAAAACTAGAAAAAATGGTTCCCGCTCGCACTAGCAAATTAACTAGAGTTAGAGAAGATACCAAATCGAGAACCCTTGAAGCTTATCAATCTTTAACCGAGCGAGAAATCTGGCGACATCAGGCAGAAATTACTGATTTAAATCCCGGGGAAAGGATTCCCTATCAAGTCACCAGTTTTCAGGAAAATACAGCGATTAGAAGTGATATTTATACCCTTACACCAAGACCAAAAAAAGGAACTAATCTCAAAATTCTGCTCACTTCCGATCATCAATTAATGCCGATGACTGCCGCTAATTTGCAAAAAGTTAGCGAAACTATTGGACAGATAGATGCAGTTTTTTTAGCAGGAGATTTAGTTAATATACCCGATCGAGCTTCCGAATGGTTTGATGATATTCGCGGTGGGGCATTCTTTCCCTGTTTACAAGGTCGTGCTAATTATCCTCTTACAAAGAATGGTATTCAGACTATTTATAAAGGGGGGAAAATTATTCAAAATGCTCCCTTATTTCCTGCTATTGGTAATCATGAAGTTATGGGTAGATTTTCTACTTCCAGAGGTTTAAATGAACAGTTTGAAGATGCTATTCCTCAGTTTATTGCTAAACAACTAGCAGAGGATACAGAAGCAATTAATGAAAATTGGTTAAAAAATCATGCTTTCAACACAGAAACCTACGAAGAAATTTTTTCTTTGCCTCAAGATAAATATTATTCTCTCACCTTTGGCGATGTTCGTTTAGTGGTTTTATATGTTACTAATATCTGGAGAAATCCCAATTTAGAACCCAGTGCCAAGGGAAGATATTATGAAAATCAAATAGATTTAGATAGACCAAATTGTTGGGGTTATGGTCAGCATATTTTTGAGCCAATTGCTCAAGGTAGTCCTCAATATCAATGGTTAGAAAAAGAGTTAAATAGTCGAGAATTTCAAGAGGCTAAATATAAAGTAGTTATGTTTCATCATCCTCCCCATAGTCTAGGAGGAAATATCGTTCCACCCTACACCGATCCCGTGCCGACAATTCAACGGGATACCACGGGAAAAGTTAGATCAGTACGTTATGATTATCCCCAAGAAAATGACTATATTATTCGTGATCTAATTCCCTTGTTAGAATCAGCTAAGGTTAATTTGGTTTTTTATGGTCATTCTCATTTATGGAATCGTTTTCTTAGTCCTAACGGTATGAATTTTCTCGAATCTTCTAACGTTGGTAATAGTTATGGTGCTTATTTAGGTGATAAAAAACGTCCTGTACCTCTCGATAGAAATTATGCAGCCATCGGCAATCCTAATGGATTAGAAGCAATTATCCCGAACATTGCTCCTCTAGTGGATTGGGTTAATCAACCTTTACCCTATATTGCCAGTAATGATCTGACGGTTTTTAGCATTTTAGATACAGAAAAAGGAACCGTGAGCAGTTATCGTTTTGATACCCGTTATCCTGACTCCGAGGTCATTAAATTTGATGAATTTTCCCTTTTTAGCATAGGTGAAGTATCTTGACACTCCCAAAGTTTAGGCGTTGTCAGATCAGAAGAGGAAAGATGCAATGCTCCGGTGCTGATTCGGAGCATCTTTCAATTTGACAACGCCGATTGTAGGGCTAATTCCACTGCTAAATCGAGCGACTCTTGTTCCCCACTTAAGCCCAACTACCGGCACTATTCGTTCATTAAACACTAATTGTCAAGATGCCATGCAATCCTTGCTATCAATGTAATTTCAGTTC
>NZ_JADBVM010000167.1:0-11807 GCF_020244875.1 Microcystis sp. M44BS1 | reverse complement strand
GTGATACTAAACGTCGGGACATATAAACAGTTATAAGGTTGGTCAGGGTTGACCTGTTAGATTCAGTCAGGGGACTGAAGACCTTACTAGGCGGTTATTTCAGGTATTTCAACCTTATTTCATGCCTAAACGTTTCGCACATCTATGTTCATTATAGCCCGCCCCTTACGCGACCAGATCGGCGTACTGCTAGGCCGTGCCTTCGGCATCGTACCTAACCTCACAGCTTCAATCAATGTGCATGGTGCGTTCTCAAAAATCCTGCATTAGGGAACGAACCCTACAGCTTTTGAAGATCACATTTGAGAAGTCGGCTCCAACGCATTGTTAGACTTCTGCCTTTGGGCGATTTGCATGAGTAGTCGAAGTGCCTCATTAACCGAGTCACTGGTTGGAAATGCTTGAGCAACATCTGGATCTAGTAATACTATATTTGTTCCTGCTCTGTAGCGTTCGACATATTTTCCTCTAACACCACCCCGCATCTTGCTAAAGTCATACTCAGGTCTTGAGTCGTCTTCTAGCTCGTGATTACTCTCCATCTTGATAAAATCTCCGCTCATTTCGGGTTGCCTCTCGTGCGCTGATAATCCGAACTCGATCTGCTCGATCTGTATGAGGGACTATCAGGATGCGATTAGCATTTGATAATCCAATGATAACGTAACGCTCCTCACCATAGGAATGATCTGGATCAGGGAATGTTATAGATAAAGGATCGTTGAAAACAGTAGATGCCTCGTTGAATGAAACACCATGCTTTTTCCAGTTTGAGTTTGCTTTGTCCGGATTCCATTCAAATTGCATCTAAACAACACTTGCTACTCCACTTCAAAACTTAAGTTTAGTATCAAAAGATGCTTTACATTTCATTAACGATCAGAACGATCGCACTGTGTTATACCCGATCGCTTTGGCAATCACTTAATCTTGGCGATCGATATGATATAGCCTGTGTTAGCGTTAGCGTAACGCACGAATTTTGAACATTAGATAAGGTGTGTTACATTTCTTTAACGCACTCTACCAGATTAGCGATCGCTACAATCTGAACGATCGCACTTGACTCGCTGGTCGGCATAACGGCTAAGTTGAGCCGCCACGATTAGATTTGAGATTCTTGTGGTTCATCCTGTTTTGGTCGGCTCCAACGACTTGTTAGACCTTGCTTTGGTGGTAAGCTGACTACCTGCCTGCCACTTTCTGCTTGTCTTTTTTGCCAATCTACAAACATTGCATCCAAATCGTAGTTAAAGGATTTAGCGTGTTCTTCTCGAAATTTATGAATTTCATCTAAAATGTCATCTTGCCACATCGTTATAATCTCCTAAAAGTTCGTAAGGAGTACAAATTATGGGTAAGTAGTCGTGCAAAATTAATTTCCTAGTGAAGATAGGCAAGAGGCAAGGGGCAAGAGGCAAGAGCGGGGTTAGATATGTGTAATTAATTTTGCTTAGGTACTTAACTCGTAAGTAGTCGTGCAAAATTAATTTCCTAGTGAAGATAGGCAAGAGGCAAGAGGCAAGAGGCAAGAGCGGGGTTAGATATGTGTAATTAATTTTGCCTAGGTACTTATCCCAAATCAAGACTGATCTCTGCCAACTTCCTCTGAATTTGAGCGTTGGCAATATGTTTACAGTTCCATGTTAACAAGTAATCTAGCCCGTGGACAGTCGCCGCAGCAATGTGAACCGCATCATCAGAAGCTTTGGCAGGAAGGTTGCTTCGTATAAGAAACTGGGCTGCCAAGTTGCGTACAGCCTGATTGAGTTCAACCAAAGGCATTTCATTGACAATTTCTAACCTTTTCAAAGCAATCTCTGTATCTCCCTTAGCGACTTCATCTAAAACAACCTGTGAAATATAGAGAAGAAAATCATTACGGCGATTTTGCCACCAGTCCCTTGTCGTTTCGATATTCCCAGCAATAACCAAGTTTTTGGTCGATCTGGCTGTCAGATAGCCAATAATGCTGGTTTCAATATAGACGGTTTCCCTCACAGCACTTTCTGAATTTTATTTGTCCCTCACTCTATCGCATTTGAGCTTTATTTTGAGGGTTTGCGAGGGAATTAGTGCGTTCACTTCGTTAACCCACCCTACCAGATCGGCGTACTGCTATGCAGTGCCTTCGGCATCGCACTCCCCATTAACGCTCCTTGCGCCTATCTGTTTTGGCTCTGATTGCGTCCTTGTTCCCCGCTTCAGCCTCTAGATTTCCGAGTCTAGTCACTGGGGGCAGGTTGGGAGTCACTGTATCCCTTACAGGGTAGGTCTTTCACCTACATCCTTTTTGTCAGTTATGCTGTTTTATCAGCACTCTAGGCTATTTATTCCCCTAGAAACGAATCGCACCGTTACATTTCATTAACCCACCCTACCAGATCAGCGTGCTGCTACGCAGTGCCTTCGGCATCGCACTCTGTTATGAGTTGATTGATGTTGGGTTTCCTTGCGTCAACCCAACCTACGGGCGAGGTGATCGCACTAAATTCCTGACAATTAAGCTCATTCTAGCCATGATTCCTATATCTGACCCCACCCTTAGCAAAAATTTATAATTATTCGACTTTTCGCGATCGCTATCGGGGGATAGTTGTTTTTTGTTACAGCAGTGGGGAGAAGGGAGCGGGTTTTTCAAGTGGGATTGGGAGTTAATCATGCTATTAAAAACCGATTCAGTATAACGTCTCAAATCAGCGGCGGCAGATATCCTCGAACTCAGCGCCAGCGGCTTTCAACCGTCCGCTGCATTTGAATGTTAGCCCTCTGCAAGCACTTCATCGCTCAATGCGCTCAAGTTCTTCACGAACAACTCTGCGTAGGGTTTCTTCCAAAGGCTCACGGCTTTGCTGAATATACTGGTGCAATGCTTCATTAATAAGGGTTTGGTAGTTTCCTCCACCTGCTAAATGAACTTGCTCACGAAACCACGCTAAAACCTCATCATCTAACCGGATTGTGATACGAGTTTTTCCAGGTGGTATTGGATCGATCGCCCCTCGTTTACCCTGACTAAAATCATATTCCGCTTCCATAATTATCCTTCCTCATACTGTTGTCGTTCTTGCCGAGTTGCTTTGCGGGCGGAGATGATCCGAGTTTCATCGTCCCGTATCGTGTAAACAACCACTAAAACCCTGCCAAAAGCATCGACACCGATTGTGACAAACCGTTCCTCACCAAACCGTTCGTCTGGAATGGTAATTGCCAGATCATCTGAAAAAACCGATACTGCATCAGCAAAGTCAATACCGTGCTTGCGAAGATTGGTTGCTGCCTTGTCTCTATTCCATTGGTAAGCCATCTCAATTATAGTATGCACATCTGTACATACTACCAGCAGTAAACTCTTGTCGTGCTCGTTGACTCTGTAAATTACTGTAAGCTTTTGGCTTGCCAGATAACCTTAGTGGTCAACTTAGCTTTGACTGAAGATTGTATCAGAATCATTAATCCTCAACCTAAGCTTTCAATGGTGCTAACAGTAGTTACCATTGAAAGCTTACAAGCTTGCTCATGTTGATGCTCCAAGGAATCGTCTCCAAGATCATCCAGAGATTACGATAAGCCTGTTATGCCGATTAGCGTACTCTGTTATGAACCCTCCCCCACTGATTTGTTCAAAGTTTTCTCGTTGTGCGACTGTCAGATGAACTTTATCTCGCCTACATCTTCCCATGATTGATGTCCTCAGTTGAGCCTATCTATTGCCCTATTTTAGCTGTGTCAGTCTAGTAGGGTGTGTTAGCGTCAGCGTAACGCCCGAATTTTGAACATTAGATAAGGTGCGTTCACTTCGTTAACGCACCCTACCAGATCGGCTGCTATGCAGTGCCTTCGGCATCGCACTGAAACAATCGCTGTAGGGTGTGTTAGCGTTAGCGTAACGCACGGATTTTGAACATTAGATAAGGTGCGTTACATTTCATTAACGCACCCTACCATATCGGCGATCGCAATAGTGATCGCGTGTGTCCAAATACCCTTGTGGGGGCAAAATCTACCCTAAATCCCGAAAAAGATGCTTTACATCTCACCAAAACTTAGCGATTAGGGAAATTGGGAAAGCGAGTGCGGCATCCGCGATTGATCAAGCCATACCATCCCCAAGCGGCACATTCAATCGGGCGAGTCTCTTGAGGTCGGGAAACAACCGTATAGTCACAAGAGACATAGCCGTTACTGTCGCTATCTATTGCCTGACAGTTCGCTCCTTTTAGGTCTTCTCTAAGAACGGAATTAACATGGTCTCTCAGTTGATTTTCGGCAAAACTCCTGCCCAAAAAAATCTGTCCTAGGAAAGAAACGGCGCTGATTGCGAGAATGCCGACAATAATAGTATTGACTAAGAGTTCAATTAGGGTGAAACCTTTGTTAGCCTTCTTGTTGGCGATTTTGAGCAGCAGTTTGGTTTTGAAGTTAGCGTTCATGATTTTTCCTGAGTACAGGTGTTGGATTTGCTTCTGAACAATAAAACTGTTTCTATTCGTTTATTTAGGCTGAAGAGGCTTAACTATGCGTGAAATTTAAATTTCTTTACAAAAAGCTGGATGCCAACTATAGCAGTTATCTTAGAGTTGGGTTTCATGCTTCAACCGTTCGGCTGAGCTCACGGCCGAAGCCCAACCTACGTTCATCTTATATTTAATTCCACCCACCCACTTAGGACTTGTATTAGGGAACGCACCCTACAGCGATAGCGTACTACTACGCAGTGCCTTCGGCATCGCACTGCCCCCCCCTAATTGAGCGCCACCAATCGGTATGATTCGTAATTATGCCGCAAGCACTGACAATGAGCGGCAAGTCTCTTCTAATATTATTGCCGATCGAGAATGGTTCAGGAAGAGATCGCCAAAATAGTTTAAAAATCGGCCGAGAATTTCTAGGATAGAAGTAAAGACCATCCTTGCCTACTTTTTCTATGATCCTAGCCGCCGAAACTGGACTAAAAACCGCTACTCTAGACGTAAAAGGCATGAAATGCGCTGGCTGTGTGAGTGCTGTAGAAAGACAACTCAGCCAAAATCAAGGGGTAAAATCGGCCCAAGTTAATCTAATCACGGAAATTGCCGTGATTGAATACCAACCAGAAGCGATCGCACCAGAGCAGTTAGCCGCAAAATTAACCGCGATTGGATTCCCCACCCAACCGCGCAGCTCATCGACTCCCCTTTCTCAACAAAATCAACGGCTGCAAAACCAACAAAAAGAACGGCAACAACAATTATACCGATTAGCGATCGCTTGTTGTTTACTGGTTTTTTCCCTGATTGGTCACTTACACCACATCGGGGGACCAGAAATCCCCATCCTTCAAAGTATTGCTTTTCACTGGACTTTAGCCACCCTAGCCATTTTATTCCCCGGGCGCGATATTTTCATCGATGGTTGGCGGGGATTACGGCACGGGATGCCAAATATGAACACTCTCGTTAGTTTAGGCACAGGTAGCGCCTATATAGCCAGTTGTTTGGCTCTTATCTTCCCTAATCTCGGTCTAGAGTGCTTTTTCGATGAACCAGTCATGCTGTTAGGTTTTATTCTCCTCGGACGGACTCTAGAAGCGCATTCCCGTCATCGCGCGGCTGCAGACTTAGAAGCGCTTACTTCCCTACAACCGGCAGTGGCTCACCTGATTGGTAGTACAGATGACCGTGTGGGTGTGGCCATTCCGGTGGAACAGCTGCGCGTCGGGGAATGGGTGCGCGTCTTACCCGGGGAAAAAATTCCCGTGGATGGGGAGATTATTCAGGGAAGAACCACAGTAGATGAAGCTTTATTAACGGGGGAATCGCTGCCGGTGGTTAAGGAAATGGGAGATTTAGTCATTGCTGGCAGTTTCAATCTCTCAGGTGCGATCGCCGTGCAAACTCGTCAGGTGGGGACCGATACCACCCTAGCTAAGATTATCGCAGCCGTGGAATCAGCCCAAACTCGCAAGGCCCCAGTACAGAAGATAGCGGACCGGGTAGCGGGTTATTTTGCCTACGGAGTGATGATAATTGCCCTAATTGTGCTGCTCTTTTGGTATTTTTGGGGAACTAGGCTCTTTCCAGAGGTGTTAGGATCAACCACAGGACACCACGAGATGATTCAACCCACTTCTCCCCTACTTTTATCCCTAAAATTAGCGATTTCTGTGCTTGTGGTCGCTTGTCCCTGCGCTCTCGGTTTAGCCACACCGACGGCCCTACTGGTGGGAACCAGTTTAGCAGCCGAACGGGGTATTTTAATTAAAGGGGGCGATGTTTTGGAAACCGTCTCGCAACTGCAAACGGTGGTTTTTGACAAAACGGGAACCCTTAGCCAAGGTCATCCAGAAATTACCGATTGTTTGAGTTTTTCTATCCTTAATCCCCTGGAAATTCAACAATTAGCGGCAGTGGTGGAGAGTGGTACTAATCATCCTCTTGCTCGGGCGATTTTAGACGCAGTTACTCCTCCTACTAACCTGACGGGGGAAGATTTTCAAACTGTGGCCGGATTGGGAGTTTCGGCAAGGGTGCAGGGGTCGAAAATTGTTCTAGGAAATCCGCAATGGTTGGCACAGAACGGCATTAAAATCGATGAAACTATCCCCCGTATTCAAGAGCTTTTAGAGGCGGGTAAAACGGTGATTTATCTGGGTATGGAAGAACAATTACTCGGCGCGATCGCTTTTCAGGATCGATTACGTCCCGATGCTCAAACAACCGTTAATCAGTTGCAAAAACTCGGTTTAGAGGTGATTTTACTCAGTGGCGATCGCCAAGAAGTGGTGACAGCGATCGCTAATAGTTTGGGTATTAGTCAATTTTATGCCCAAGTTGCTCCCACCGAAAAATCCGCTTTAATTGCCGACCTACAGACAAAAGAGGGCAAAATCGTCGCTATGGTGGGGGATGGTATCAATGACGCTCCCGCACTAGGACAGGCTAACATCGGTATTGCTCTGGCCGGTGGCACGGAAGTGGCCATG
The DNA here is from genome assembly GCF_020244875.1 of Microcystis sp. M44BS1. NCBI lineage: Bacteria > Bacillati > Cyanobacteriota > Cyanophyceae > Chroococcales > Microcystaceae > Microcystis > Microcystis sp. M44BS1. The sequence continues at coordinate 4,843 of NZ_JADBVM010000167.1, read as the reverse complement.
GAAACGGCCGGGATCGTTTTAATTAGCGATCGCCTAGAGGATGTGGTACAATCTCTGCATTTAAGTCTGGCTACATGGCAAAAAATCCGACAAAATCTTTTTTGGGCTTTGGGTTATAATACCTTTGCTATTCCCATTGCTGGTGGCTTATTACTGCCCCGTTGGGGTCTAGCTTTCAGTCCGGCCCTAGCAGCAGCTTTGATGGCTTTTAGTTCGGTTATGGTAGTGAGTAATTCCCTGCTTTTACGTCGTCAATTTCCTCCGCTCACATCGACGCAGGAAGGCAAAAACTAAAGCAATTATCGATTTTTTCTCGATCAATCTATCAAGCACCAAAAAGAGCAACTCTCTTACTTCTTTGTGTGATAAGTTTAACTGATACAGGATCGATCAATCTCTGTGTCCTCTGTGTCTTTGTGGTTCGTTACCCAAGAGAGCCAAGATGGTATTTTGTCCCTGTCTTTGTCAGTTGACGGAGACAGGAACAAATCGGGTTAAGCGGTAATTCTGGTCAGGGATTGACCTTGATAATTGTTGGTAATAATCTGGTGAATAGATTCAAAAAATCGCCGACAACGATTATTAGTTCTCAGGGGCAATTCATGATTTTTTACCAATAAATCGATCTGAAGTTCCGAGCTAGTGGGAGGATGGATAAACAATTCCACTTTCACTAACTGGGGAAAGAAAGCATCGTTAGGAACTTCCGATAAAAGCAAGACATCGGTCCGGCGCTTGATGATTTCAAATTCACCCAAACTTAATATATCATCGTATAAAAACCCGGTCTGATGAGGAGAAATCCCGACAAAATAGGAACAGCAATAGCGAGCCATGGCAGGGAAAAGATGATAAATTGGTCAAGGTTAATCGGTCAAAATCAGGCCATTGAACTACTACAAAGAGCGCTTGAAGTCAATTCGATCGCTCCTGCTTACTTATTCGCCGGCGCTAAGGGGATTGGACGCAATCTAGCAGCAAAATGTTTCTGTCAAGACTTGTTAACTAGAGATCGATCTCCGGAAACAAGGGAATTAATCCTGAAACGCTTTCTCGGTGGCAATCATCCCGATTTACTCTGGATTGAACCCACTTATCAACACCAAGGCAAACTGCTCACCGCAAAAGAAGCACAGGAAAGCAATCTCAAGCGAAAAGCTCCCCCGCAAATCCGCATCGAACAAATTCGCGAGATTACTAACTTTTTAAGTCGTCCTCCCCTCGAATCGGCCCGCTCTGTGGTGGTAATCGAGGAAGCAGACACCATGACCGAATCGGCGGCAAATGCGCTCTTAAAAACGCTGGAGGAACCAGGAAAAGCCACTTTAATCCTGATTGCTCCCAGTACCTCCTCTTTACTACCGACTCTCGTTTCTCGCTGTCAACATATCCCTTTTCAGCGTCTTTCGGAAGAAAATCTCGCTCAAGTCCTGCGCTCTAACGGACACGCTCGCGTTCTCAATTATCCTGCAATTCTCGGTTTAGCTCAAGGTAGCCCAGGAGAAGCGATCGCCGCTTTAGAATTTCTCGACAGTCTCCCCCAAGATTTACCGCGATCTTTCAGCAAGTTTCCCCTAAAACTCTCCCAAGCACTGGAATTAGCAAAAATTATCGCTCAAACTCTTGACACGGAAACCCAATTATGGTATGTGAGTTATCTTCAGTATGAGGATTGGCAACGACGACGAGAGCGATCGATTTTAGAAATCTTGGAAAAAACCCGCCGGCAGCTGTTAGCCTACGTTCAACCCCGTTTAGTCTGGGAATGCACTTTCTTGGCATTAGCCAAGCTATCCACCGCCCAAAAGTCTTAAAATTGTTATATTTATCGATCGAGTGGGGAGAAAGACCATGAAAATCAAATCCTTAGTTTTGCTGATTCTGTTAACCTTGACTACGGTTTTAGGTGCTTGTCAGGGGGGAAAAGAAGCCGAGGAACCGAAAAACGTCCCTACCACGGTGGAATCACCGCAAAAAGACGAAGATAGCGATAAAGACGGGGAAAATCGGCAAAAAGACGATGATAATGACCAGAATAAAGATGATGACGATGACGATGACGATGACTAGGGTTTGCGGCAAAAAGTTTGTTGGTGGGGTTAGGAGTCAGTAGCCAGTAGTCAGTAGTCAGGAGAATTAAGAATGAATAATAAGCAATTAAATCGTCTATTTACAGATTTTACGCCATTTAATCTTTATTTTTGCCGTTTTTGAACCCTTAACTAGGGTTTGCGGCAAAAAGTACGGGCGAAGCATTCGGTTAGAAAATCTACGGTTTCACCGATAGGTTATTGTCCGAATGCTTCGCCCCTACAGGACGCGGGCCGATGAAGACGCAAGGTTTTGAACGACGATTCTCTCAAAATCTTGCACCTGTTTCGCGAGAAAAGCCACAAAACTCTTACCTTGCCTACATTTCACATTTATTCAGCAAACCCTAACTAGCATAAAAAAATCGGGTGAGTCTTAACCCACCCGATCGCACATAGATTGAAATCAACCTATAACTGTGGTACAAACTGTTCTTTTTCGGGAACGTAGGCGTATTCAGCCACAATTTGCCGGAATTCTTGCCCATCAATCGTTTCTTTTTCGATCAGCAGGTCCACCACTCGATCGATCACTTCGCGATGATCGCGGACAATTTGCCGAGAAATTTCATGACAGTGTTCCACGATTGATCGCACCTGATCATCAATGCGAGTAGCGACCTTCTCAGAATACTCGGAACGAGTCATCAAACCGCCACCGAGGAACACCTCACCCCCTTGACTTTCTAGGGACAAAGGACCCAAATCGCTCATCCCGAAACGAGTCACCATCTGGCGGGCCATATCAGAAACTTGCTGTAAATCGCCACCCGCACCGGTAGTCACCTCATCATAGCCGAAGATTTCTTCCTCGGCCGCCCGACCACCTAAAGCACCGGAAATCCGGGCCATTAACTGCGCTTTCGTGGTTAAACCCTGTTCTTCGTTGGGAGTGAACCAAGTTAAACCCTGGGCCTGTCCCCGGGGAATCAGAGTCACTTTCTGGACGGGATCGTGATCTTTTAAGAGCGTACCCACGATCGCATGACCCACTTCATGGTAAGCGATTAGGCGCTTGCTCTTGCTATCGACTAAAGGAGTGCCTTCCATACCCGCGATAACGCGATCTACCGCGTCATCTATCTCTAGGAGGGTAATGGCATCTTTGCGACGACGGGCGGTTAAAATTGCCGCTTCGTTCAGTAAATTGGCTAAATCTGCTCCACTGAACCCCGGAGTGCGACGGGCGATCGCTTCGATGGAAACGTCGTTAGCCAGCTTTTTATTGCGGGCGTGAACGTCTAAAATCTCTAAACGACCTTTAAAATCGGGTGCATCCACGGTTACTTGGCGATCAAAACGGCCCGGACGCATGAGAGCGGAATCGAGAACATCGGGGCGGTTAGTGGCGGCAATGATAATAATTCCCGTATTCCCCTCGAAACCGTCCATTTCTGTCAATAATTGGTTCAGGGTTTGTTCCCGTTCATCGTTACCACCACCGATACCGGCACCCCGTTGACGACCTACCGCGTCAATTTCATCGATAAAGATTAAACAGGGAGCATTTTCCTTGGCTTTTTTGAACAAATCGCGCACGCGAGAAGCACCGACACCGACGAACATTTCCACAAATTCCGAACCGGAAATGCTGAAGAAAGGTACACCCGCTTCACCGGCGATCGCTTTAGCCAACAGGGTTTTACCCGTACCCGGAGGGCCAACTAACAGGACTCCTTTGGGGATTTTGGCACCGACGGCGGTAAATTTCTCCGGTTGTTTGAGGAAAGTGACGACTTCCTGTAATTCTTCCTTCGCTTCGTCAATTCCTGCCACATCATCAAAGGTGATGCCGGTTTTCGCTTCCATCTGGAAACGAGCTTTTGATTTGCCAAAACTCATCGCTTGACCGGGGCCGCCTGGCATATTATTAGAACGGCGGAACAGGAAAAAGAGAGCGGCAATCAGCAAAAAGGGGAAAAGTAGATTACCGAGGAATCCCCACCAAGCGCCGTCATTCCGCATCGGGTGAGCATCGAAACTAATTTTAGAATCGCGTAAACGGGCGATCAAATCGGGGGAATTGGCCGGTAAATCGACCCGTAGGCGTTGTACTCGGTTTTCTAGTTCTGGATCTAGGGCCTGTACGATCGCGGTTCTGCCACCTTCGTAGAGATCGACGCTAACAACCCTACCACTGTCTAGGTATTCTAGAAAGCGTCCGTAGGTCATGCGGGTACTGGCGGTGTTATTGCCGATATTACTGGTAGCGGTGGCAAAAGTGCCTTGCCAGAGGAAAAAACCGACCACAAGGGCGGGCAATGTCCACAGTAAAATCGTTTTCCAGGATAGTTTCATGTTTGTTTAGTGGTTCTAGGATAAAGATTTTTGCTTAACTCATTTAGCTGTTTTTGTCAAGGACTTTACGTTATTTTTTCGAGATTAATCCCCGCAGCCAATTAAATCTTAACTAAATGTAACGTAATTCTCATAATTCTGGCAAGAATGGTGACGAGAGATTTTTTTTAGTTCATTTGTTCTAGCAAGAGTCTCATGGTTTCTGGGATAAGGGACTTGCGTGGGAATAATATCCCAGCCAGAAAATCGCTCTGTAGAAGAACCAGACCGGCCAGATGGCACATTATCAAAGCGCAAGTCCCTAACATCTCGAGGGCTCTCGCCCTACTTAGGGTGATCAGCAAACCTGATCGATCGGAGGGCGCAAGCTTTGCGCCCCTACAGTAACGGATTTTGTCCACAATGTAGGGGCGAACTGCGTTCGCCCAAAAGGTACATTATCAAAGCGCAAGTCC
>NZ_JADBVM010000166.1:0-10019 GCF_020244875.1 Microcystis sp. M44BS1 | reverse complement strand
TTTCTCGGCTGGTGAGAGAGAGTCTATCTTTCTCTAAAAAAATGGAGAATCACGTTGGGGCTGTTTGGTATTTTATCCATGACTACAACGCACAGCAAAGCAAAGGATTAAGCCGCCATCACTACTACCGAATCACCACCTAAGGTTTTATAATTGGGGAGTGTTATCAGGAGGAATATTGTGTTTAAACGACTTGCAGAACAGCATCGCCAACTGGTCAAAGACTTAGTCATGGATTTACAGGCCTTAGCGACCGCACTAGAAAATCAAGGTTATTTAGCATCCTGCTACACCTGTGGCGGTCAACTGAATAGCGCATCTTTTATGGTGGGATTGGGGGAAACCCATCTAATTCGGTTTCTCGTGTCCGATTACGGCATCACCTGGACAGAAATGCGCGATGATCGAGAGTTAATGAAACTTGAAGGTGCCGAAGCCATCAGCCAATTACAGGAATTAGCCAATCTGATTAAATATCAAATTTCGCCGGCGGAATTTGTTGACAAAAAACCCTCCTCCGTGCTGCAACGTTTCCAGACGGTTTAACCCCAGATGTAACCTAGACTTGTATGTTTAGGGAACTTTTTTCCCTAACCTTTCAGCCAACTGTTAGCTAGATAGGCCATTCGTTTCATCTCTTTTCGTCCCCGGGAGACGGAATCGAGGATCATGCCACAGGTCAAACTTAAAAAGGCTAAAAGCATGATCGAGGCCGATAAAATAGCGGTGGGAAAACGTGGTACTAAGCCGGTTTCGAGGTATTCAAACAGGACGGGGATCGCTAAGAGGAGGGAAATAACCGCCAAAATTAGCGAGACAAGGCTAAAAAAGAGAAAAGGACGAATTTCTTTAAAAAGTAGGATAGCGGTTCCCAATACTCGCCAGCCATCTTGAAAGGTTTTTAACTTACTTTGGGAACCTTCAGGACGTTCCCCGTAGAGGGTTGGTTCTTCAGCGAAGGGAATTTTTAATTCTAAAGCGTGGATAGTTAACTCGGTTTCAATCTCGAAACCATTGGACAAAGCGGGAAAAGATTTGACGAAACGACGAGAAAAGACGCGATAACCGGAGAGCATATCGATTAAACGCGCTCCAAACAGAAATTTCACCAATCCCGTTAAAAATAGATTACCGGCGCGATGACCGGGACGATAAGCCTGGGAGGATTTTGCCGCTTCCCGACGCGCACCGACAACCATATCCAATTGTTCCCGCAGCATTCGTTCAATTAAGCGTCGTACTGCCGCAATTTCGTAGGTATCATCACCATCGATGAGAATATAGATATCGGCCTCGATATCGGCAAACATCCGCCGGACAACATTGCCTTTTCCCGGTTGGATTTCCTGACGCACGATCGCACCCGCTTTGAGTGCCTCCGTCACGGTATCATCGCTAGAGCGGTTGTTATAAACATAAATTGCCGCTTCTGGCAGAAAAGTCTGAAATTGGGAGACCACTTTTGCGATCGTTAGTTCTTCGTTGTGACAGGGAATAATCGCAGCGATACGGTAGTTTTGCAAGGAAATCGGCGGAATAGCAGTCATTTCGATCATGGCTGAGGACAACGTTTAATGATGGTTAGGGGGGTGTCATGGCGTTGGACGGCGTGAATTGTCGGACAATGGGGGAAAGCATAATAATCGGGATCGGCGGCCTTTGCCCAAGCAAAGTCATCGGCATTGTGATCAAGCCATTCCATCCCCTCTTTGAGACTTAATCCCCAGTAATCGGTTTCCTGTTGACCTTGGACCGCTTTTAAGTCCCAAAAATTAAGGCTGTCAGCGGTTGAACGAGAGTTAAAAAGGGTTTGCAGGACTAGAGGGCAAGTTTTCCCAGGCTTTCCTATTGCTTGCCGGACTTTTCGGGTTTAACCTCCGTCACGCGCCAACTGAGTTTTAAATTCATCCAGAAGTTCCAAACGGTAACTATAGCGATCGCTATTAAGTTAGCAAGATAGCGATTAATATGTAAGACATTGAAGAAAAAGTTTAAGAGCAGCACGTTGAGGATCAAACCGGCCAAACAAATAAGATTAAATTTCAGAAAACGTTTGCAACGCTGCTGCCACTGATTTTGGCCGGTGGACAAATCGCCAAAAGTCCAGCGATCGTTCCAGAGAAAATTATTAATAATGGCCACCTCGGCGGCGATAATCTTACTGCGAGTTACTCCCCAAGCGAGGGTAGTGGGATCGCTGAGGAGATAAAATATAGCCATATCGACGAATACGCCACTAAACCCGACTAAACTAAAGCGAAGAAAGCGAGCGAGAGGGAATTGCCAACGTCTTTTCAGACCACCGAAACGACCGCGGGAACGCAATTTCAGCAGGTGCAGGATATATTCGATGTATTGTTTCCAGGTGACTTTGCTTTCGCCGTCTTGACGCTCTTGGAAAACGTAACCTACTTCGGCGATCTGGTCAATATTGCCGCGACCGATAACTTCGAGGAGAATTTTATAGCCCATCGGGTTTAAGATCGGCCCTGCGATCGCTTGTCGATTAACCATGAAATAGCCACTCATCGGATCCGATACCCGTCCCACCACCGCCGGCAGAATGACTAATCCCAACAGCTGCGCCCCCCGGGAGAGGAAGCGTCGAGTCAGACTCCATTCGCTGACTCCACCCCCTTCCACATGGCGACTAGCCACGGCGAGATCGGCTCCGGCTCTGGTTTGCTCGAATAATTTTAGTAACACTTCCGGGGGATGCTGTAAATCGGCATCGATAACCCCAAGGATGTTGCCCCGTGCCACCTGCCACCCCCTCACCACTGCCGAGGATAGGCCTTTTTCTCCTTCCCGGCGCAGCACTCGCAGGTGGGGATATTCAGGGATTAAAGATGCGGCGACTTCCCAAGTGCGATCGGGACTATTATCATCGACAACGATCAGTTCGTAATCGTTGGCAAGGGCCTGGTCAAGTATTTGACTGAGAATGTTGACTAATTGAACGATATTTTGCCGTTCATTGTAGGTGGGAATGACTAGAGATAGGCTGAGAGGATAATTTTTTTCTTCTTCTAGGTTGCCGTCGTCGATGGGAGGAGGAGATAAAGGTACCTGTAGATCTCCTGTGGGGGGAGTTAAGAAAAGATGAGACTGCTGTACCTTCATGAAAAATTTGACCTCACTCACTGGCGATTTAGCTACAGACGCACTGACAACGGCAGAAGATTCTGAATACTTTTGGCAACCTAACCTATTCAACCATACCTTTGTCGTCTCTTGGGCGGACACAAGCATTGATTAACCGGTACTATCGGCCATGACTCGTAAACCCAAGACGCTGTGGTGTTGATCGGGAAGGCAAAAGGTGCGATTGGCACTGCGTAGGTGTCTTGCTTCATCGCCCCAACTGCCCCCTCGCACTAAACGGGCGGAACGATAACGGGGCTGCAAGCGAGTGTCGCTGTCTAACCAAGCACTACCATCCAGGGGCGGGGTTCCCTCGTAATTCCGGTGCCAGCTATCGGCGCACCATTCGCCCACGTTGCCGTGCATATCGTAGAGACCGAAATTATTGGGGGCGAAACTACCCACCGGGGTAGTCTTGGCCAGATAGGCGCTGCTGGGTTCTTCCGCGTAGGGATCATAGACGGCAAAGTAATTGGCGCGCTCGCTGGTGAGGGTTTCCCCGCAGTAAAAGGGGGTGGTTGTACCGGCGCGACAGGCGTATTCCCAGCGTGATTCACTCGCTAGTCGGTAATCTTTGCCGGTGGAGCGGGAGAGTCTTTGACAAAATTCGATCGCCTCGTACCAGGAGACTCTTTCAACAGGCAAGTTATCCCCTTGGAAAAAGGAGGGCGCCGGATTGAGTTCGAGATTAATTTTCGGAAGTTGGGCGATCGCTCGCCACTGTGCTTGGGTGATCGGGTATTTGCTCAGAAAAAAGGCGGCCGTCGTCACGGAATTTTCTGGTTTTTCACTGCCAGTATGGTCGCCTTTTTCTTCATTTTTTGAGCCTCGTAGAAAACTGCCCCCCGGAATGGCCACCATTTCTAGTTCGCTGCCGTTACCTAGGAGTTCGCGCCAGGAGCGAGCGCTACCCTGACGGCGATCGATAATTTGCCCTTGACGATCGACTGTGACTGTTTCAAAGCTGTATTCTGTCAACTGGAGATTTTGCGAATCTACTGGGCGAACTTGTCGCAAAAACTCGTCTATTGCGCCTATGTTCTCGGAATTGGGCTTATTTGAGTTGGCAGAGTAACTGAGTCGAGAGGAGAGAAGGGTAGCTAGTCCGGCACTTCCTCCGGCTAGGGCTGCTAATTTCAGCAAGCTACGTCGGTTTAAGAGGGGATTAGGGCGATAGTTCATATTTTTAGGAGACTGGTCTGATATTTAGGCATTTCTAATCTTGATAGAAACGACTTTTTACTAAACAATAGGCTCTTTCATCGCCGTCACGACTGGCGGGATCGGAGTTTTCGGTATTACCTACTGTTATATAATCGCAAATTTCCCAGCCAGTTCGCTGTAAAATTCGGCGTAACCCGGCATTAGAAAAGATCCAATAGTTAGTAGAATCATTATTTGCTTCTAGTTCATCGAGTAAATAGGCTAGAGGAATCGGGGAAAGATCGACTCGATTAGCGGCATTACTCACCGCATTAAACTTAGTGACGCGGGTGCTAATCAGGCAATAATTGGCAGATTTCGCTAGGGTTTCGAGGGCATAGTAGGGATTTTTGAGATGGTATAAAATTCCTAAGAAGATGACTAAACTATAGCTTTTTTCGGGAAGGAGAAACTGGGAATCTAAGTTAACATCATGAATCTCCACAGAGGAAGAAAGAGCGGTTTTGAGCAGTTTAACTCCTTGCATAAGATTAAAGTTAGTAGGAGCGTAGTCCACTACCTGCACTTTGCATCCCAAAGATTCCAGAAAAAACGCCAGATCCCCATCGGCACAACCAATATCAACAATCGGTTTTTCCGAGATTAATTCCAGTAGAAAACGGTTTTTACCTGTTAATAGTAATTCGAGAATCTCGAAGCAGGTTAAAGTGTTGTAAGGATACCAGCCAAAATTGTCGGGGGCGAGTTTTTCTTTTTCGGCATCTAATTGGACTCGAAACTGGCGGGCCTTATTTTTGATGACGCTAATATCGAGAAGTTTGGGACTAATTTCTTGCAGTTCGGGAATGGTTAAAGATAACTGACCTAATCTTTCATAAAGAGCGTTTTTTTCCCGAATCATTTCTTGTTTTTCTTGATTCAAACTCTTCAGATGATCTTTGAGAGAATCTCGTTCTTCAATTAAAGTCTCTCGTTCATCAACTAAGCGAGGATATTTCCAGAACTTAAGATATTTCTTGATTTTCATCTATCAATAGGAAGGAATTAATTTTACTAAGTGGGTGGGTGGAATTAAATATAAGATGAACGTAGGTTGGGGTGAAGCATGAAACCCAACGCCCGCATGGGTTACGCTACCGCTAACCCATCCTACAAATAATTGTGCCTCCCTACTTAAGTTAGTCTAGAAGGTGTCTGGCTGTTGGATATTTTTACCAAAACCACTCTAATAATACCCTCGATTGGGATCATTTGTCAAGATATTTACCAAAATTTTTGATGGTTAAAGTCAGCTTATTATTGGCTTTCGTTAATATATAGGCTGAGAATTTTTGCAGATAATTGATTTTGAATAATTATAGATTCTGGGTAACTTCCTTAGATAATTTTCCAATATTTGGGAAAATCTCGACAATTGGGACAGTATTCAATCAAAACAGTGGTGGATGATTTTGCTGGCATTCAGTCCAAACCAAGCCTCATCTCCGTGCAATCTGGGGAAAGAGGAGAGGTTGACGATGATCACAAAAAGTATGTAGATTAAAATCAGAAAACTTAGGTAAATTGGCAAGATTTTAACTTTTTTCATGATCGAAGTTATCCCGCTTAGATAATTAACTTTTTTTCTGCTTTTTAGACTTATTTTTGACAAATTCTGGTAAGGATTCAGGTCAGACAAAAAGCAGTCAAACCCATGCTGTGTAAGCATTTAGGCGAATTATGGACAAATCCTCATTCTCATTAAGAAACGCTGAAAGCCTTAATTTTCGTGCTTATTGAGAATGAAACTGTTAGTTTAGCGAGTTCTGAGATTTTAGAAGCCGCTCTGTGACTGCATTTGAGGCACCTGAATCCTTACAAATTCTGCAAGTTTGCCTAAAGATATATGATCCTACTCACCAGCTTCTTTGAGATACTGATTGATATGATAATTCGGGTTAACTTGACAAGAATTAGATCGCCTGTAAACGCAAGTTCCGTTAAAGCATTTCTCCCGTTGATAATCTCCGACGGCGGCCCGGTCTTGGTTAAATAATAGATAATTAAAATAAGGTTGTAGTTCCTCGAAATTTTGGTTATCTTTGAGGAAATAAATCGGTACATCTTGGTGTAAGTAGGCGTATCCCCCCGTATATTGCCACGCCAATCCTTTTACTCCTAAACCGCAGAGTTTTTTCTCGCTACTTAAATACTGATAGGCCTGTAATTGTCCGCCGTGGGTTTGCCAGTGAGTATAGCCCGGTTTTTGCCAAGGCGGTCCGAAATTAAAAGTCTGGTCGGTATTAAAACGCCCCGCCAATAACCAGGATAGAAAAGCCCAAAGAAGTAAACTACTAAAAATAATGATAGTTTTGCTGGCGAGGGAACCTCGCATTAACGATAAACGCGAGACGAGAGTGGCGGTTCCCAAACTGGCGAGAATAATAATTAATGGTAGGGCAGGGAACATATAGCGATATTCTTTGTGACCTAAAAAGCTGTGAGAGAGGATAATAACTAGGGCCAGAAGGGCGAGAATCCAGTGACGACGAGCAGCGATTGCAGAGAAGAAGAGGATCGGAAACAGCCACCAAGACCAATTGAGGGCTAACCAAGTAAAATATTGCTGCCAGGGGGATACGCCAAAACTATTAAATTTTCCTTCAAAAATATTAATCCAGATCAGTTTCCAAATCGATTGGAAGGGGGTGGACAAAGTGAAAGTGTCTAAAGCGCCACCCAGCAAAACCGGACCGAGAAAACCGAGGGCAAGGGGCAGTAATTGTGGAAAGTTTTTTTGTCTAATTTGATAAATGAGGGCGATGGCGATGGCAGGCAGTAAATGAAATCGAAGATAGGTGGTCAATCCGTAGAAAAACCCCGTCCAATACAGTCGCTGACGAGAGGGGGGATTTTTGCCGTAACATCCTAAATAAACGCCGACTAGCAGGGAATAAGCAGCAATAACTTCGGTGAAGGCTTTCGGGGCAAAATAGATAAATTCAAACCAAATCGCACAAATACCGCCGGTTAGGATAGCACCAGCCAAACCGATACTTTCGTAGGCGATCAAGAATCCGATCCAAACGGGGATTAAAGATAGTAAACTGAGGAAAATCTTGACGCTGGCCAGATAGCCACTGGAGCCCTCGGAAAAACCAGCAGTTAACTTCATAATCCCGCCAAGAATGCCTGGAAATAACCAAGAACGAATCCCGTCCCGAAAATCCCAAGGTATCATCCCATTACCAAAAGCTAGTCGATGACCCTGTTCTAAAGTCTGAAAAATTTCATCCGGCCAGAGAATATTAGGATAAGAGAAAGCGGCATTTAGACGGAGGAAAAGGGCAAAAATAAGGATTAATAACAACCAAACTCTAGAATAATTTAACTGACGAATCATGTTGGCAACTAAGGATAAAGATTTTTGCTTTAGGGGAAAATATAGGGATTTTTAACGGGGTAATTGTTGTTACTAGGCTATTAAGTAGGTGGGTGGAATTAAATATAAGATGAACGTAGGTTGGGTTGAAGCATGAAACCCAACGCCCGATTATGTTACGCTACCGCTAACCTATCCTACAAATAATTGTGCCTCCCTACTTAAGCTAATGTTTTTTAGCATATTGCTGATGGTAATGTCAATCTCTTAAGTTATAGTTTAGTAGGGAGAAACTGGGGAACTTTTCTCCTAGAAATGAGTCCCTTGCCTAGAGTTGGCTATTAAAGATGAGTTTGCCCTTTGATACCCCTGAGAATTTACGAAGGAGAAATTATCAAGGTTAAGTCATCTCGATAATCAGGTATTTAATCGCTCTGGGTTTGCCAAAAAATTTAACCGTCAAACCGTGATACAATAGCACGGGTTCACCCCAAAAAATAAATAGCGAGCTAATTTCAGAATAATGCTGCAACGAGATTTTCTATTTAAGAATTTTGAAAAGTTTGATTACCGTCTATTTCTGGGTGTATTAATTACGGTCTTGGGATTTATCTTAAGATATTATCAGTACGATTCCTTGCCTCCCTATAACTGGACTCAAGATGAATTTGCTTTTGCTTGGAGTGGCATGAGTTTGATTCAAGAGGGAGTTCCTACCAGTTGGTCTTTCCTCAGTCCCACGGATGATTTTTTGGTGACAGTTTGGGAAAAAACTGCTGTTCGTTATCGTTTTGTTACCCCTTGGTTTGATCATCCTCCCTTGTTTGGATTAATTGTGGGTATGACGGCTATTTTATCGGGAGCAAAGGAATTTTTTGACTGTAGTTTAACAGTAATTAGAATTCCTTCTTTAGTTTTTGGCAGTCTCTCTATTTTCTTGCTTTATTTATTAGCTTTACGTTTGACTAATACCGGTGTGGCGATTATAACTTCTTTAATTTTTGCCACTAACCCCAATACGGTTTTTTTATCTCGTTTAGCAGTTAGTGAAAATTTATTATTATGTCTAAGTTTAGCGGTAGCAATTTTATTCCTTCAGTACGGTGAAAAGTCTCAAAAAAAGTATCTATACTTGGCTATAGTTCTAGGTGGTTTAGCACCTTTAGTTAAGGTGACAGGATTATATATTCTAGGTTCTCTAGTCGCTTTACTATTATTCCAAAAAAATTGGCGAGATAGCTTAATCGCTTCTCTGACGGCAGTTTTATCCTTAGGTTTGTATTACCTTTACGGTTGGTTTTATGATTTTAGTTGGTTTTTAACTACTCTCCAAGAACATAAAAATCGCTTTACGGATTTTGCTATGTTAAAAAATCTAGTTTTACCTACAGTTTTTTTTGAGGATGGTTGGTTAATTTTTAGTTGGATCACTCTACTGTTAGTTGCCAGATTTCCTTTGAAAATATCTAAGATACGATTAATTATTTTTCCTATATTAATCTATACAATTCTTCTTATTTTTTCTGGCGCTCAAAGCCATTACTATGCTTGGTATGTAATTCCTTACTATGGATTTCTCTTGCTAGTGCTTGGTATATTCTTAGACGATTTTCGTAAAAACTCTGATTTTATCAGTGCTGCCACTATCTTTATTTTTCTTGTCGTTTGGTCGGTGAATTTAAATATTAAGGATTGGGTTTTGAGTTCCCCTTACGGTAGATATTACTTTATTATCGGAACGGCAATTATTTTAGGGGGATTTTTCTTTAATGATTTAACCGAGAAAAAATCGAAAATTTTAACTAATTTTGTCAAGATAATCATGCTGATTGTCTTTTTGGGATTGTTACTGGGTAATCTTAATCTTATCCTTAACTATAAATTGCCAAGTTAAGCTAGTAAAACTAAACAAATAAATCTTGAACTTTTAATTATGACAACCCTGAAACGTTTTCCCCTTTCTCATCCCTTATTTTGGGCAATTATCTACTTTGTTGCTTTGGGAATTATCTCGGTTATTTTAGGTCAAGATGTTAGTTGGGATTTACGCAATTATCATTTTTATAATCCCTATATGTTATTGACAGGAAGATTTAAGTATGATGTCCTACCCGCACAGATACAAACTTTTTTTAATCCCCTGATTGATGTTCCCTTCTTTGTCGCTATTTATTATCTGAAACTGCCTCCGATTGTCGTGGGTTTTTTCATGGGAGGATTTCACGGGTTAAATCAATGGTTAGTTCACCTAATTACCTATCATTCCCTAGATAAAGTTTCCGAAAGATACAAGATAACTCTAAGCATAGCGGCAGCGATTACCAGTATTTTTGGGGCAGCCTATATCTCG
>NZ_JADBVM010000165.1:0-35408 GCF_020244875.1 Microcystis sp. M44BS1 | reverse complement strand
TAAATTTAATGATTATCAAACTCTAGAAAGTTTAGAGGAATATGTCTTAGTCAATAGTAAACACCAACGAGTGGAAACTTTTCGACGGGGTGAACAGGGTTTATGGATTCTGCAAACCTATCAGCAAGAAAGTTTTAGTTTACAGAGTATTAATATGACGGCATCTTTTCGGGATTTATACGAGGATGTTACCCTATAGGGAATGAAAAATAATTAAGGTACAACCTCAAAAGGTTGATTTCCATA
The DNA here is from genome assembly GCF_020244875.1 of Microcystis sp. M44BS1. Lineage (NCBI taxonomy): Bacteria > Bacillati > Cyanobacteriota > Cyanophyceae > Chroococcales > Microcystaceae > Microcystis > Microcystis sp. M44BS1. The sequence continues at coordinate 35,162 of NZ_JADBVM010000165.1, read as the reverse complement.
CCGTCGGTAAATATAGAAATCGCTATCGAGAGTGAATATTTGTTTTTGATTAAGAACTTCAGCCATGGCTACTAAAGAAGCATCTGCTAAATCCATAGGAACATCTTGATATTGTATCATTAAGGTTTCCATTCTTTTTAGTTCATCTGAATTATGATGGTGTATTACCAGTATTTCATCTACCACATAACCCCATAATTCTTGTTGTGCGAACCAACCACCATATCGACGCAATAAATACATTGCTTCGGTAAAACAAGCGCAAGTCGTGACAAGGGGGGCCGATAGCGAAGATAAAATGTCAACACAACGCTGATGATTTTTATCAGCTTCATTAATTAAGGCAATAAGTGGAGAAGCGTCGCAAAGAGTCATTGATGTAATGCTGATTAGTCTTGAACATCTAAAATATTTGTAAAAACTTCTTCTACTCGCTCAGATAAATCTGATGGCTGAAAATAAACTCGTCCAACTCTTCCTTTTAATTTTTGGTCTAGGGTTTCTGGAGTGGAAGAATTGGAAGATTGATTAGGTAGAATGGTCAATCTCACTCGCTGACCTGCTAATTTAGCACTATGCTGTAAAATTTCTTCCCAAGTCCCCTCTAAAGTGTTTTGTTCCATAGATATTGATTTGAATTTCGTTCTTTCCTCAGTGTAACAAGCAAAAGATAAAAAAACAAATTTCTAGAATTTTTTTGTCTTATTGTTTTCTACCAGGGGGAATAAAACGGATTTCAATTCTGCGTCTGCTTGCATCTGCGTCACGATTAACCGCAGCTAATTTACCTGATGGGAGGTATAACTGTCCTGCGGAAAAAGCTCGAAATTTGACGTTTTTGAGTTTACCTGTGCTTTCGATTTCTTGCACTACTGCTAAAGCGCGCATTAATCCTAAATCAGTGTTAGAACCGGGTACTAGCATTTTAACAGATTGTTTTCTGCTGGCAACCGATTCGATATTTTTATCGAGATTACTTGTCTTTTGTATTCCCTGTCCATCGGTGTGTCCAATTACTTGAATAAAGTCGATTTCTCTGTCTTTGGTAATGGTTTCGATAGCGGGAATAATGCGCTGACGAATATAGGTTTTTAAAGCGGGGTTTAATTCAGCACTTCCCGACTGAAATTTGAATTTTCCTGATTTTTCATCGATAACTATCGGGGTTGCTGTTTGCAGTTTTTGAAGTTTTCGATTTGCTTATTCGAGATACCTAATCAGTAGATATCTCCCAGAGTGATAAACCAATCACAGCTTGCTTTTATGCTGTGTACTAACAAAATAGTGCGACAGCTGAAATGTATGTCTTTCATTGCTAATTTAATTTTATAGAAAAACTATGGGGCAAATAAAATAATTTTTATTTAGCCCAACTCCTTTGCTGGAAACATTTTCAGTCTTAAAATAATATTATGGAGGTGTCTAATGGTCAACTGGCTATTTAATCGCTTACAGTTGAATAAATTGTCTAAATCTCTTCCTTAATTCCTTCTTAGAGGCGATAATGAAGATAAATTCGTTATGTCTGCTTGTCCTATTGAATAAATTTAATCACTTATTTTTGGTGTTCTCTCTTATATTTTTGCATAAATGGGATGCTCTCGATGCTCCCGTGTTTTGATTGATTGACAAACCCCTACTTTTTGTGGATAATAAAGCAAAGACGGCCAAGAGCAACATTTGGCTTATTTTCAATAATTCTAAAAGTCGTATCTCCTAGATTATATAAAAAGGGTTGTAAATTGTAAGTTCTATCTCCTGCAAAAATTTCGTTTTCGCCAAAACTCCAATCTTTCCACCAAGACGGGGCTTGATATGGTCTTGATGAGCCAGAAATTTTTTCGGGAAATACATCAAAAATTAAGCGATAAACGCCAATTCCTTGAGGATTATTGTCAAGATTTATTAAAGCATTAAATTCTAATTGACTATTCGTAGATTGCCAATTCGTTAGTTGAAGGGGAATCAGTGAACTTTGGGGATCTAATTTTTTAAATTCTTCTGTGTTGTTATTAAAGTCACTATCACCATTGAGTTGATAACTAGCAGAATTCCCTAGTGGCAAAGTATAGGGCAGAGGATTATAGTTGAGTCTATATTTTAAAGAAGTCTCTTTTGGACTATCATTGCTCGTTTGACTAGGAATAATAAGTCGTTCTACATTTTGAGGATTCTCCACGTTTTTGATCACTATTCTACCATCATTAATTACTTGTACTCGTCTAATTCCTGATTTCTGAGGATTATCTGATGTCGGGGAAGAAGATGAAGGGGTAGGTTGTTCATTGTCATTAATTTGCAGTAAAGCAGGTTTTTCAAAAATTTGAGTGGAGAAAATAACAAAATTTTCAGCAGGAAAATCAAGTCCTGTATTTTGACTTTCCGATTTGATTTTATCGAAATATTGTTTAACCTGAGAATAGCGACCTAACACTAAGATATAAAAGGGATGATTTGTTTTAACACTGGGATAACGAATATTATCTAATCCGACATCATAAATATCCCCCAAAAATTCACTTTTGACTGCGATAATACCGACGGCGTAGCCATCTTTGAGAAGATAATTATCTTTGAGTTGTGCTACTAAGTCTTCCCATTGAGCTTTTTCTTGATATAAATCTGTGACAATTACATAGAGAGAATTGGGCGGATCAGTCTTTTGGGGTGCGATAATTTTATGAGTGGCCGCATCTCTTAATTCAGGTCTTCCCCCACTATAAAACCAGGCAGTTTCAGCTGATTGATGATTGATCGGCTCCTTGAGTCGCTGAGTCCCAAAAACATAAAAGGTAGGAGATGGCGTGACGGGAAAAGCTGTATTTGTCGCACTTCTTAATAATCTTAGGGTTCTAATATAACGACTATTGCGATCGCTGACAAACCCTTTCATAGAGGGCGTACCATCAATTTGAATGATGATTTTTTCTGGTTTGTCAGGATTTGATGATATTTTGGCAGTGACAGTCGGAGTTGATAGCTCAGGGCATGACCAATTTTCAGGCTTAGGACTAGGACAACCGACTAGGACTGTTCCAAGTAAAATTAGAAGGACAGGCAAGACAAGTTTTTTCATGAATGTAAAGAATTGTTGCGAAAAAGTAAAAAAATTATTAAGTAAATTTAATTATTGTGGACAAAAAATTTTTCCCTTGCTAGGATAACATCAAAGCGGCGGGTTTAGATCATTTTATTTATCCCGATTTTTTCTTAGACTCATTAATCCCAGTTATTACAGTAATGAATGAGCAGAATTCGATTCTACCAGAAATTACAGGTCTTGCGGCTGGCATCATTATCGGTGCGATGATAATGGTAATCGGTCGGATGCTATTTGGCAATGGCATCATTCCCACCTATACCAGCAATTGGATACAAAGTAATTATGATCCTGCCGTTCTCGTTGTGGGGGCGTTTTCTAGTGTGTTTGCTGTTATCTGGTATCTAATATCTCTTAAGTGGTGGCGAACGTTTACCGAGAAAGAATTCAGCCAAGCTCGAATTTCTTGGTGGCTGTTGTTTGTCTTGCCCTTTTTGAGTTTCATTATTTCTTTGTTTATCTGGGGAAAGGATGGTAACAATAATCTAGAAACCAAAGCTTTGGTTTTTTTTAGCTTGATTTTACTATTAGGAATGTGTTCCAGTTACTGGCTATCTACCGCCCTTAGTACCCCTCCAAATATGCGTCGTGTTGTTCCCCTAGTTGGTTGGTTTCCTCGTTTTCGTTAGAAATTAGTTTAGAGGTTATTAAAACGTTATGTCAGTTTACGTTATTGCCATTGGTGGAACAGGGATAAAAATTGTTGAAGCCGTATGTCATCTAGCAGCAGCGGGTATTTACACTCAAGGTGAGCGTATTCCAAAAATAGAAATTCTCTTTGTTGATCCCGACAAGGGTAATGGCAATCTTAAAGAGGCCGATGGTGCGATTGCGACCTACCAAAATTGTACTAAAAATATCGATCAAGGAATTAATCCCACTCTTAATTGGTGGATGCAGACAAAACTCGAATTTTTAGGGTTGTGGACTCCCTTTCAAAAAGCAGATGAATTTCGTTTGAGAGATGTCTTTAAATACGATAACTACAATGGAAACAGGGAAGTTATTCGTCATTTATTCGATGTTCTTTACACTGAAAAAGAGCGAGATGTCTTGTTAAAAGATGGGTTTCTAGGCCGACCCGCTATTGGTTCAGCGATTATGACTCAACTTCGGCAAAATGTGGCCACTAATGAGAGTTGGAAGGAATTGATCGGCAAGATTGATAGCGATCTTAAAACAGAAGCAAATAACCCTCCGCAAGTTTTTCTTTGTGGCTCAATTTTTGGGGGAACAGGTGCATCGGGATTTCCTACATTGGGTCGTCTAATTGCTAAAGAATTGGATAATCCAGAGACAGGAAATCTCCTCAGAAAAGTAAAATTGGGTGGCTTATTAATGTTGCCTTATTTTCGCTTTCCCTCTAAGGAAGATAAAGAAGCAGTTTTTGCTCGTTCTGAGGAATTTATTCTGAAAACAGAGGCCGCCCTAAGATATTATGGGACACAAGATTTGAAGTTTGATACTATTTATCTGTTGGGAATGCCTACCATGACTAATGTAGAGAAGTTTAGTAAAGGGGGAAGTGACCAGAGAAATGATCCTCACGTTTTGGAATTATATGCAGGTTTAGCCCTAAGAGATTTTATTTTTACCTCAAAACCTAATGAAAGACAGGTTATTTTGCTGAGTCGTAACAAAGATAATGAGATCAGTTGGGAGGATGTACCTGATAAGGATGAAGTTCGTCGAAAGTTAACTAATGCCGTCCGATTTGCCTATATTTGGTTATCGAGAATTGTTCCAGGATTAGAACACGCTAAAACCAAATTAGGTGAGGTTCACTTTGCACGTGAATTTTATGATCAGGAAAGCATTAAAAAATCGGGCGAATGGGATCGAATTAATGAGATTAAAGTCTGGTGTGAAGCTTATCTCAAATGGCTGGGAATTCTTCATGCTAATGGTATCGGTTTAAGATGGTTTAATGTTACAGCTTTTTACAATCAAGGCAATTTGATCATAGACCGTTCCAACTTTCCCGACCTAGTAGAGAAAGGTCTGGATAAAGAAATTAACATTCGTATTAAAGATTTAAGCAAGAAGGACTTACAAGGAATTGACAACGGGACAACGGGACTGGCTAAAGCTCTGTATAAGGTTTTATCGGAAAAAAGTATTTAAAAGCATTAAGAGGAGATGGATTCAATGAGTAGCTCTTTTTTACCCCCCTTGAAATCACAAGCGCGTGTCAAACCAGGAGAAGCGGGAAAATGGCAACCCCAAGCAGGAATCGCTTATACAGAGGTTGCAGATAGTTTAACCCGCCCCGAGATTGGGACTAATACTCAAAGTATTAGTTCAATTCCCGATATGTGGGCAAGACCGTTACTTGTGGATATGGTGTTACGGGATCAAGAATATCCGCTTCATAGTGCCATTAAAGCCCAATGGAAGGGGATGTTAGCGGCGATCGCCCTAGCAGAGGTGAAACGGCTTAAACTACAAGCCCAGCTACTAGATTTAGATACGCTCCAAGCTGATGCTTTGATCAAAGCATTAATCGCTCTATCACCTTCCAGTCAAAGAACGGTTTATCAGTCAACGGAAAGAAGTAGGGGGGAAAATCGTAACCCTTGGCACAAAATCTATGTTTTTCTGCTGAATGGACAGTCTGTGGGCATGACTTCTCCCGCAACGTTAGTCTGTCCTGCCGAAGAGGGGAACTGGGAAGGTATTCCTTGGTATGCAGATGGACGCTTACATTCCCCCTTGGACTCCAGTGAATATTTAACAGAAGATGACAAAATTCAATTATGGTTGTGGTTAGATAACTTAAAAACTCAGCTTGACAGTCAAAGGGGGGTAGATTCTGCCAAACTTAAAGAACTTTTGAATGAATATAAAAATGAACTGGCACAGGAGCTAACGATTGATCCTAGAGGGCAAACTTTTAGACCTAGTAGAAATGTTGCCTATTTTGGAGTACCGCTTACTTTAGGGGATTTAGATGCTCTCAATATTCCAATTCAAGCGAAAAGAAATCCTTCCAGTGTGAGTATTTTAGCTTTAGGGAAGTCAATGAATGAAGAGGTTATTTTCATTCCAGACCTTGAGCAATTGAAAAAACAATGGCCAACCAAACAATCTGTTGATATTTGGATCTATGATACGGTCAGTGCCGCTATTTTTGATAAAGCCGAGTTTACCAAACAATATAAAGGAAAAGTCAAGTTTCTCACAGAAGATGACATCTTTACAAAAACCTTTTTCTATTTGGAAGGAGAGGGAAACTTACCAGGGGCATTACTCCCTGAAGACACAAGGGAGATCACTTATACGGTTGATGAACAAGAACGTCATTTAACCCCTTTATTACCGCTAGAATCTGAAGTGCTTAATTATTTTAGCTCAGAAGAACTCATTAAGCGTCTTGCTTTTAATCCGACGACCATTGGCAACCAATCAGCCGTCAGAGTATCTTTAACTTTACCCTTATCTGGGAGAGACTTTACCATTCACAGAGAGTATCCTATTGAAGTTAACAATGCAATTACAGCGAAACCATTCTTAGAAATTTGGCCGAATTTTAAAGCCCCGAACTGGAAAGCGTATTATGCGCTATATTTCGACAACCGCACCGAAGCGACTAAACAAAATAAAATCTTTCGAGCCGTTTTTCCTGAAGCAAGAGAAATTCATCCCCTTGATCTTAAAGACTGCCAAATTACTCGTTTAGATAGTTTTCCCGATTATGTTCTTTGTCAGGATGAAACAGGGATTTCTCAAGGGTTAATTTTGTTGAAAACACCTCCTAAAGTGGGGGATCAAAATCCCAATAAAACATGGACAGTGGGCGTTGATTTTGGTACATCTTTCACCAATGTCTATTATCACATTAATAATGTGCGCGAAGGTGTCACCTTAACGCCGCTGCATCTTCAAATCACTCAAGCTACTCAGATTGAGCGTTTCAGCATTTTGTATGACTACTTCATGTCGGGTGAAGCTGAAAAATTTCCCCTTTCATCCGTTCTGACCATTAGAGGGGGTAAAGAAGAGGAAAGACCTGTACTAGATGGACGGTTCTATATTCTGGAAGATGTCAGAGCGTTTGACCCCACTCAAGATGATATTAAAACCGATCTTAAATGGCACCCTCAGAATATTGCCTATACTCGCACCTTTCTAAAGCATTTAGCTCTTTTAATTACGGCTGAAGCGGCGAAAAATCATGTCAAAAAGATCAACTGGTCTATTTCCTATCCCTCGGCCTTTTCTCGCAGTGACAAAAATCTCTATAAAGTGACGTGGCAACGAATTATCGAGGATTTAGGCAAAACGACGGGAATTGACCATAAATGGTTAGACAGAGGCAACCCCTATCGTGCAGAAAGTTTAGCATTAGCCCATTATTTTGCCGATGAAGAAGGAAAAGACCTCCTTTATACCACCTGCATTGATATGGGAGGGGGAACGTCCGATATTTCTATCTGGGTTGGTAATCGTTTGATTCATCAATGTTCGGTACAGATAGCAGGAAGACTCCTCTTTTCCCAATTTTGGAAAAACCGACCTGATTTTCTTAATCAGCAATTTAATACAGATTTAAGTGATTTAAGCAGTAGTTTGCGGGATGAACCCTTTTTCGTGAAACTTGATGGCTTATTGGCGGCCGAAGGAAGCAAGTGGTTAGAACGCAATCGAACGCTGATGGACGACGATACTGATCTGCAAACGATTGTACAACTTTCTACACTAGGGATTTCAGGTTTGTATTACTATATCGGTCTTGTATTGCGTGCTTTAGACATTGAGGAAAAATACACTCGTAAGCTGAATACGCCAGTCTATATTGGGGGAAATGGCTCTCGGATTCTTAATTGGTTGGATTTAAGTGGAAGATTTAGTCCAGATTGTGAAACTTCTCTTCTTTTTAGCCGATTGCTCAGTAAAGCATCAGGATTTGAGAACAAAAAAGAACCCACTGTCCTCAGTTCTAAACCGAAAGCAGAAGTCGCTTGTGGCTTAGTTTTAGATCAAAATGTGACTCGTTTAACGGGATTACAAGATGATGATGAAGTGATTTTCGCAGGAGAAGATTGTGAGGTGAATGGGGTGGCTTTTGGCTGGCAAGATCGCCTTGATTTAACTCAATTTCAAAAAATTGAAAGCTTTAAGCTGGTTGGATCAGATGATGAGGAGGTAGGATTAGCCAATCTTCAGAAATTTCTAGAGGATTTTCAACAAGCTTTTAAGGAGTTAAAAATCACCAGTATTAAACCGCTCAGACAGTATGACGATGAGCAATGGCGCAATAGTCTCTGGACAAAGGTTAAGCGTTCGGTAGAATCCAATTTAACGAATTTAGAAGGTCGTAACTCAGAGGATGTCAGGGTTGAACCTCCCTTTATCTTAGGGTTAAAAGCCTTATTAAAAGAATTAAATAGCAGACTATAGGAGGAAAGGAACGATGAGGGTTAGAAAAACATTTCTGATACTTTATTTAGCAACGGGATTATCTGCGGGGTTGTTAAGTGGTTGTAATCTTTCTGGGCATCAAGCACAACACTCTTCTTCTTCATCAGCGACAGGAAGTTCAATGGGGCAATCAACAACAGTTGCAGACGATCAACAGACTGCCGCTATTAACAATTTAAAGGCACTGCGAGAAAAACGCGAGGCTCTGAATACTTTTGTTGCAAATATTCAAGTTACAGAAAATGAAGCAAAAGTAGAAAATCCTGTAGATTATGCTAAAGCAAAAAAAATTGTTGATGAACTTGCTACTGCTTACAAGACATTTAAAGATAGTTTATCTGATGATATTAAAACGAAAATCAGTTTTAATAATATTGATTCAAAGATTGAACCTATCCTAGAAGGAACTTCTCAACAGCGAAAAATTCTAGAAGATTTAGCAAGTAAACAACATAGACAAGCACAAATAAAATTACAGAATTTAGGATTCTATACGCAAACAGTTGATAGCACTGATCCAGGTCAAGATGGCGACAACCAACGAATTGCGACTAAAGAGCTATTAAAGCAAATTCTAAATGTAACCCAACCTCTCGCAACTTTAAAAATTGATAATTCATCAGAGCAACCTACTTTAACTACAGATGATTTAAAAACTCAATTAGAACAACTTAAGAAGGATATTAATCGTAATAATTGGGTATGGCCATTATTCAATACTCTTGCGTTACTTTCTGTTCCCATTAGTTTTATTTTTTTATGGAGCAGAATGACTGGCGTTCTTATCACTTATAAAACTAAGAAACCGACAGATTCATCTGATGAACAGCAAAAAATTTTAGTAGAATTGCCAAAAATCAAAAGCGTAATTGAAGGTTTGCAAGAAAAAGTTTCTTGGCTACAAATTCTACCATTTAATAAAAAACCACTTAGTAGTTCAGAAGTAAAAGAAATAGAAAAAAGCCTAGAAAACGTTAGGAAACAATTCAATGGACTATATGAGAAAATAATTATATCACAATCGATTCTTGTTGAAAGTGATAACGATAAGCAGGAGGAAGATACAAAAGCAGTTTATTTTCAAAATTGGCTAGTGGAACAACTTCAATCTATTAAAAAAGAGATAATCACTGATGTAAAATCAACTTCCCTAGATGAAACTACGCAAAATACACTGAAAGATTTAAGCGATAAAGTTAGTAATATTCAAGCAATAGTTGGTAGTTTAAGTATAGGTAAAGAGGGTGGGAGTATATCTCAACATAAAGAAAAAAATGAGCAATTAGAGATTAAAATTCAAGAATATGAGGATCAAAAAGAACGTCATTTGACAAGAATTAGAGAGCTAACTGACGAACGTAATCAACTATCGCAGAACTTAGCAAAACAACGTCAGCAAATCGAGCAGTTTAGTTCAGGAGAAGTGGAACATTTGCGTAAGGAAAATCAGAGACTTTCTAGTTCTTATCAAAACCTAGAAACACGATTGTACAATGTAAACATTGAAAAAGCACAACTAGAACAACAAGCTACAACTCTAAATAGCCAGGTAAACCAGTTACAGCAAGATAAAAAAGATTTAGAGTTAAAAGTTCAGACAAATGTCCAAGATATCGAAGCACTTAAAGAAGAGATTGAACGACTAAGAAAGCTGCTTAACAAAGAGGCAATTGAGACAGTAGATATTCCCTGGCAATGGCAAAACATAATCAATTCCTATAATCAGTCTCCAGATGCTATCCTTAATATTCATGGGGTGCAAAGACAGGGAGAAGTGGTCGAGGATGAAGATAAAGGAGCAGAAAGACGGAATAATTCTAGTAAGCCTGTGGTTTTGACATCTAATGTGTCCCCTGATGGATTTTATATCGTATTAGTAGGAAACGATTACTTACTCTTTCCGAAACAGCACGCTATTGCCGTTTCTCAAAAGTTTACAGTATCTGCTTTATTTGATGGCTATAAAAGCGGCAACACCAGTAAATTTACCTTAATTTCACCTGCACAAGTTACCCGGGTTAGTGACAGTGGGATGTGGAAACTGAAACACAAAGGAAAATTAGAATACAATTAATGTAAGCTAACAAGCTCAAATATTTTAGATAACTTCCCGTATTTATCAATAATAAAGCGACGAATTCTCATTAACACATCTCGACCAGTACCACCTAATCCGAAATCCAAACTAACGACTGGGGTTTGATAGCTTGATTGGCAGTTAAACGACACTGATTTAAGCGTGCCAGTCGAGTATAAACGTGCCATTCTGCGCGCTGAATATCGGTATTTTTAGCACTTTGGCTAGATTGCCAGGGAATCGCTTTTAAAACCGCTTCTATATCTTCGTTTCCGCGAATTAAAATCGGTTCTGCAATCGGTTGGACATTATCAGCAAAGGGAACTAATTGACACTCCCATCGCTAAAAGCGAGGGATTCTTGGTTCACTGAGTTTCCTTAGTCTGGCAGGACGTATCCAACCAAACCAGAGGGAATCTCTCCCCAAGCGTATTAGTTTCGGTATGCCCTACCGTACTTAGTCCCTTTTTGAGAATGTTGATAGCGGCGTTAATATCTCTATCTTCTACATAGCCACAATGGGGACAAACATGGGTTCTCGTAGATAGAGATTTAGGTACTTTTTGACCACAATTAGAACAATTTTGACTCGTGTTATGGGGGGCTACTGCTACCGTAGCCTTACCATATTTAAAACCAAAATATTCTAACCATTGCCGAAAAGTTGACCAAGCCACATCATTAATAGATTTAGCTAGTTTAGAGTTTTTTACCATGCCTTGAATATTTAAGTTTTCGTAGGCGATGAAATCGTTAGATTTAATGACGCGCAATGCCTCTTTTTCGACAAAGCCTTTACGTTGCCTACTTACTCTTAAATGCTTTCTAGCATATCTCTTTCTAGCTTTTTGGTAGTTGTTTGACTGAGGTTGACCTTTTCTAAACTTTTTAGACTTCTTCCGATTCAGTCGATTTAATCTTTTTTCTGCCTTGCGATAGTATTGCGGTATTTCTACCGTTTCCCCATCACTATTAGCGTAGAAAACTTTTAAACCTACATCCAATCCCACACATCTTTTTGTTGGTTCTAGGGGTTTAGCATATTCCCGAATATCAACGCTTAGACAGAATTGGACATAGTAACCATCCGCTCGTTTAACAATTCTAACTCGTTTAATTTGGTCTATAGGATAAAAGTTTAGGTCTCTAGTTCCTTTTAGTTTAACCGTCCCAATGTTTTTCTTGTCTGTGAAAGTTATTTTCTTTCTATCCTCCGATAGTTTCCATCCGGAGTTTTTATATTCCACAGAACGATTATTTTTCTGGAATTTAGGATAACCTTTTTTTCCTTTAACCTTTTTCTTACAATTATCATAGAAACGGGCAATAGCTGACCAAGCTCGTTCGGCCGATGCTTGTCTGGCCGTAGAATTTAGAGTATCGACAAACTTGAACTGTTTGGCGAGAACTGCACAATATTTATTGAGAGAATATTTATCGATTGTGTCTTCTCTCTTGGCATCCATCCAAAGCCTTAAAGCCTTATTACGGATGAATTGTACTGTACGAATAGCTTCATCAATGGCAGAACATTGACTTGGTTTGACCACGGCTTTCATTTCTAAGACAATCATTGTTTATCGACCTCAAACAACTTATTTTATGTTAACCTGTATAGCACAAATTGTCAAGATTTTAGTGAACATTGAGCTTTTACATTGAGCCTGTCGAAATGTCGTGCTTTGCTGTTTTATACTGGTCGGGGTTTCATCCCGTCGCTAAAAGCGAGGGTCTTCACCCCGACATTCAAGATAAACGGAATCGTTATTTTTTAAACTATCGCGAATAATTTGACCAAGGCGCGTGCGTCCTTCATCATTAAAGTTAACACTACCGGTAAGATCGATCGCTAGGATAACATCTCGTCCCTGCCAACGAGCCACCAAATCTAATCCCAGTTTTTGCCAATCGGTAAGCGGTTCCCCGGGGGATACCGTTAAACAGTCAGCACTTTTCATCTAACCTCGTCCGAGAGTGAAAAATTGAGCTTATCCCTATCCTTGCCCCATTGTACTAAAAAATTAATACTTCTTAAAAGTTTTTTTTGCTTTTATTCTCGATTTGCCCTAGGTTATTGTCAATAGTAACCATAGAGTAAACTAAATTTTAAAGAACGTAGGTTGGGTTGAAGCATGAAACCCAACGCCAGCATGGGTTACGCTACCGCTAACCCATCCTACAAATAATTGTGCCTCCCTACTTAAATTGCCTGTTGAGATAAGGCAAGAGGTACCCCCCCTGCCCCCCGACATCGGGGGGGTTGGGGAGCAGGGGAGATTCAGAGGTTAAAATAGGTCCTAGCTTATCCTCTAACCACCTAATCCTAATTCTCGTCTGAGCAATTGAATTGATTTATCCCCAATATAATTATCACTACAGATAATTTCTGGCAGACGAATTAAATCCGATCGCACTTCATTAATCAGATTTTTAATTAAAGTATAACTCGCTTGATCACTGATAATTGTCTGGGAAGTTCGGGCTAAAACTTTTAACTTATCCGTTTCATGAATTTGGGCAGACATAACTAATAAATCATCGCCCCGTAAACTATGAATTAAAATTTCGGCCACCTTAATAATACCGGTGCTAATACTGACAATCCCCAAACGGCTATCGGTGGGTAATTTTTTGATTAATGCCAATTCCTTGCTGTAATCGTAGATATCGATGGGAATGACTCGTAGGTGAAAAGGAGCGGCAATTTCCTCCGCTACACTGATAAAATAGCGACTGGTGACAACAGTGGCAGATTTAGTATTGGCTAAAACTTGGGCTAAATCCTCCATTGCCACTAATTGGACGGGAATTTTGAGGGATTGCTCTAATTCTCTCAACATTAGTTCCCCTGCACCCAAATCGTGACGGGGAATGGTGACAAGAACTTGAGAACTACACTGCGATCGCCAATCGATTTCCGCCAGTAATAACTCGCGAATTTGCTCTAGAGTTAAACCTTGAGCGAGAAAACTGGCTAAACTCTGGCTAATTAGTCGGCCTATTTCTGGATTTTGTTCCAATAGGGGCGAACCCAATAAATTATCGTTTTCATGTCCGCGAGCCTTGACATAAATCCCCGAACCTGCTATGGATTCCACTAACCCATCATCTTCCAGTTGTTGATAAATTTTACTTATCGTATTACGGTGTAATCCCGTGATCATAGCTAGTTGACGGGTACTAGGTAAACGATGGCCCGGTGGATACTGACGAGAGGCGATAGCGAAGCGAATTTGGTCAAATAATTGCTTAGAGGCGGGGATTTCACTGTCTGGCTGGATTTGGAACTGCATCGGATCACTTCGCTCACAAACTACTTTCGCTGATGCCCATTCTATCATTAGACCCCCTGCAACAATCGGACATCTTCACCGATCTGAGGGGTTTCCGAGGCAGTATTCAGGAGCTAGAACCAGCAAAAACCAAGATGTTATACTAAATCCGTTGAGTAACGCACAGAAAACGGGTTTCTCCGAGAAACCCGTTTTCTCCTCATGCACTAATAACCAGATTTAAGTAGGTAGGCACAATTATTTGTAGGATGGGTTAGCGGTAGCGTAACATAATCGGGCGTTGGGTTTCATGCTTCAACCCAACCTACGTTCATTTTATATTTAATTCCACCCACCTACTTAGTATTATTTATTTAAACCAGAAAAGCCACTTTTTTGCTGAAAAATAGTTAAAACAATAATTTTAATCCGTCCCCGAAATCCCACTTGTGCGCTAGATAGTCAACAGTTGATTAAGGGGATTGATCCTCGTGGAGAAGTTTTAAGCGATCGCTCAAGGTTTTGGTTAAGCGGACAGTTTCCCGTTTTAGCGAATTTTGTTGATAATCAAGCACATTAATCCCTTGACCGATATTTACTGTCGCTTCGCTTCCCCATCCGGGGTAAGGCTGATTATAACTAATGCTTACTGGCAAAATCTTGATATCGGCATCGGGTTTCATCGTCTTGACTTCCAACGCAATCCGCGCTACTCCCGGTTTAAGGGGATGAACCACTCGATCGCGACAGATACCCCCTTCCGGAAAAATCGCCACCATTTCCCCCGCGGCCAAAAGTTCGACACTATGGACCAGACTACCCATACCGGGGTGATCGGTGTTGACGGGAAAACCCCCCAAACGTCGGATAAACCAACCTTGCACCCCTTTTATCTCGTTAGCGGAAACCATAAAGCGCAAATCGCGTCTAGTAACTGAGCGCCCCACTGCGTAGGGTAAAATCAAGGCATCCCAACGGGAACGATGGGTAGGTGCCAAGATGACACCTCCCGTTAGGGGAATATTTTCCTGGCCTGTCACCGTTATTTTGCTGAAAAAAGCTGGTAAAACTAGATAATTTCCCAGAAAATAACAAAAGCGAATTAAACAGGGATTAATTCGGGAATTGACAGCAGAACTTTTTCTAATGGTGAGGGACTCGTCAACTATAGTGCTTTGAGACATCCGATTGTTAGGAAAGATCGAGACTTTCTGACCATTTCTACTTTAGAGTAGTTGTCTGGGGGTCGCTATCTTGTCCTGACCAGTTCGGCAATTGTCTTGGGGGATTAATGGTTAGGATTGGGGTTCTACTCCCGATCCTACCGGTGCGATCGAGTTTAATTGCAAAGAGGGATGATCTTCTTTAACTTGCTGTAAATTCCACTCATTTTTGAATAATAAGACGGGACGACCCCAATAATCTTTGACAGTTAGAGTATTAAAGAGTTTACCTGCTTTTTCTAAAGCGGCCCAACCCCCGGCTACCCAACGGGCTAAACTATAGGCTAGGGGTTCGAGGGTAGTTTCGACTCCGTACTCGCTTAAAAGACGGAATTGCACCACTTCAAACTGTAATTGACCGACGGCGGCTAAAATTGGGTCGCGTTTAAATTCATCGATCGAGGATAATATCTGTACGGCCCCTTCTTCCTGTAATTCCGAGACTCCTTTTTGAAACTGTTTGAACTTGGAAGGGTTAGGATTTCTGAGATAGGCGAATAATTCCGGAGAAAAACAGGGAATACCTTCGTATTCGAGCTTTTTACCCATATAAATCGTATCACCGATCGCAAAGACCCCGGGGTTATTCAATCCGATCACATCTCCGGGATAAGCTTCTTCAATAACTGCGCGATCTTGGGCAAAAAGTTTCTGAGGACGGGATAAACGGATAGTTTTACCAGTTCTAGCGTGGTTTACTACCATATCCTTCTCAAATTTCCCCGTACATACCCGCACAAAGGCCACCCGGTCCCGATGTTTGGGATCCATGTTTGCTTGCAGTTTGAAGACAAAACCGGTGAAATCGGGATAGGTAGGATCAAGGACTCCTAGGGAGGAATTGCGTCCTCTGGGTAGTAATCCATAGTCGAGGAAGGATTCTAGGAATAATTTCACCCCAAAATTGGTCATGGCGCTACCAAAAAAGATCGGGGTCATTTCTCCTGCGTGGACTGCTGGCAAATCCAATTCCGCACCCAATTCCGAGAGCAGTTCTATATCCTCTTTTAACTGGTAATACAGGTCTTTTTCGAGATAATCCTCAATTTTGGGGTCGCCAAGCTCGATCACGGTTTCCTGCGCCTCCTGAGAGCCGTGGGAGCGACGTTCAAACAGGTGTATGGTCTGGGTTGCTCGATCGAAAACTCCCCGAAAGCGATCGCCAATTCCGATCGGCCAATTGACGGGATAGGTTTGTAATCCTAATTCTCGCTCGATTTCGTCCAATAAGTCCAGAGGTTCGCGGCCGGGGCGATCCATTTTGTTAACAAAGGTAAAGATGGGTAACTGACGCAGTTTGCACACTTCAAAGAGTTTTCTCGTTTGCGGTTCCAAACCTTTGGCTGCGTCGATTAACATCACCGCATTATCGGCAGCGGCTAGGGTACGATAGGTATCTTCGCTAAAATCTTGGTGGCCGGGAGTATCGAGGAGATTAATCTGAAAATCACGATAATCGAACTGTAAAACCGTGGAAGTAATCGAAATTCCCCGTTGTTTTTCCATTTCCATCCAGTCGGAGGTGGCTTTGCGTTGGTCGCGTCTTGCTTTGACTGCACCCGCTTGATGGATTGCACCCCCGTATAGTAACAGTTTTTCGGTCAGGGTGGTCTTTCCCGCGTCAGGGTGGGAGATAATGGCAAAATTTCGCCGTTTTTCCAAGACAGATTCGCCGGTTTCTAGTTCTTTTTCAATTTCGGTCGTCATTCTAATTTCGATCGCTTTCCTATCTTTCTATTCTAGTTTAAGTGGGGAGTTAGATATCTTTATGGCTCTGATTCTAGGTTAAACTCAATCCGGCTCTGTAAAACCATTTCTGCAATTACCGCTCCCCCTTTACCTTGAGCTAAAACCCGCTCAAAACGGTTGATTAATTCGGGAATATTGATCACTTCCTCTACAGATTCTAGATATCTTTCGACAATTGCCCTGATCTTGTATCTTATCTTGGCTTGCTCCGCAACTTTTTCTAAAATTTCCTCGCAAGTCTGCTCAGTTTTAACCACAAAAGTAATGGGATATTTTTGCACTTTATCAATATCTAAAAAATATTTATCAGCAGCTATCGTTTCCGTAACTTGAAAAAATCGTCCTAGGGGTTTCATGACAAAATCTATCCCCCCGTCATTGGCATTTGTTCGACCAGTTTTATATAAAAGTAAGTATTCAGAATTTAACCGATCAGGCGACCATCCCCAATATATTTTCTGTTCCCCATAATACTCTTTAAGAATTGCATAACTGACAATCTCAAAAACTCTAGCATCAATGTTTGGTCTGAGTAAACTCCGAATAAATTCAATGGCTCTCTGGGGTTCTTGCTGTTGAATATCAATCATCTGTTGACAATAGCTGATAAATTGATTAAATGCTTTTTGTCTTGTTTGCACATAGGCATCAATTATATCTATAATGACCAGGGCAATATTAACTTGATTACCCTCTAGATAAAACTTAATTAAATTCTCATTAATCCAGTATCTATTGGTTTTCACATCTCTAATTATAGGCAGATAAGATAAAGTAGGAAAATACTTTTTAAATTCCTGATTTAATCGATGATTGAGAGCATGATTTTGTAATTTATCGCCAAAAGGAAGCTCCCTTTGCCTGCGAAAAAGTGTCATATACTGAGCGCCTTGATAATCGTCGTATCCATCCTTAAGATGAAACTCATTATTAATATAGTCTTCCACTAAAACATAAATGGCATAATGGTTAGCCAATCCTGCTCGAGATTTAGAACCTCGATTAGCGGCTCTAGTTTTAATGTTCAAATATTGCAATAACTCACTAGCATTTAAAATGCTATTTCCCTGATTGGGAAAGTAATTATCGATAATTTTAATAATTATCTTGGTGAATTCATGCTTGACTATCGACATCGAAAAGACTCTCCTGTACAAAGTTAGATTCTTGTTTATTTTCGCTTTTTCTACTATAGCTTTTTTGAGGAGGTAGTAACTTTTCTCCCTTGTATTCTTGCCATCCGAGAATCCGTCGAAGACCAATTTTTAAATACTCCTCTTGTAATTCTATACTAATAGAAATTCTTCCCAAACGTTTAGCTACAGCTGCAGCTGTAAAAGTTCCGGCAAATGGATCAAGCACAATTCCACTCTTGTTAGTGCTGGCCAAAATAATTCTTTCTAGCAATGATTCAGGTTTTTGTGAGGGATGATTTTCGTATTCATCCATGCGATATCTTACCCTAGGGAAATACCAGACATTGCCCGGTACTTTCTCTGTATTGTATTGACTGGGAATCGCTTTTCTATAATCAATTAGTTTTCGTTTTGCTCCAGTTTTTGCTTCTATCTTAATATCCTTTGAATTAAAAGTGTAATTATTTTTATCTTTCACACAGTGAAGTATTGGTTCATACATCGAACCAAAGTATTTTGTTGCTTGTACTCCTGAACTATCATAATGCCAGATAATACGACTAAGAATCGTCATTTTTTGTCTTAAGTAAAGATCGAAGTAAGGCATTGCTTGAGTGCTGGCCATAACATATAATGTTCCCTGGGGTTTCAAGATGCGAAGGCAATGATCAAGAATTTGATTTGCCCAATTTATATAATCATTTTCCGATTCCCATTTGTCGTAAAAATCGGCAAAATGCTTACCTATATTATAGGGAGGATCGAGAAAAATTAGATCTACGGAATTAGAGGCAATCTCACTGGATAAAATCGGCAAAGAATCACCGTGAAATATAACTTGTTCATCAGCTTCGTATCGTTTAAACATGATCATTTTTTTAATTTAAAGTAGTTGGATTTTTACTAGCTATTAGCGTTCAGCACCTAGAGAATTTTTCAGATATCAGAACATCCACTTTTAGTTCTTTATTTTTCAATTAAGCTGAGGGCTTCAAGATCAATCCTATAAGATTTGTTGGGAAAATTTATATTTGTCAACAAAATTACAAAGTATTGTAAATATTGTTAAAAAATGTATCGAATGTCAACTATTGGTCAAATAATTTTGACATAATTGGGGTGGAGGGGTTGACAGGTAAAATTTTTGTGTTTTATCCAGCATTTCTTAAGTGTAACTAGGATAGTTTAAAATCCACAACTGATAGTGTTATGAGTGATAATACCAAACAAATTTATAACTACACCGTTATTCTCGAAAAAGAGTCAGACGGTGGTTATCACGCTTTTTGTCCTGCGCTTAAAGGTTGTCATTCTCAAGGAGACACTTTTGAAGAAACGATTGTCAATATTACAGAAGCTATGGAATTGTACCTCGAAAGTTTGATAGCTGATCATCAACCCATTCCCAAAGAAGATTTGATTTTTAAGCCTTTAAATATTTTAATATGAGTCAGTATCCCGCAGTTAAAGTCAAGGAGTTTATTAAAGTTATTGAAAAATTGGGCTTTTATTTGGATCGTCAAAAAGGTAGCCATGCTATTTACAAAAATAGTGGTGGATGTAGGGTTGTGATCCCTATTCATTCAGGAAAAGATATTAAGCAAGGTACTCTCATGGGTATGATTCAAGATATTGGTCTTGATAAAGAAACATTTTTCGAGTTGTTACGAAAATAAGAGTTAAAAGATAGTCGAAGCGATAGCAGCAATTGTACTTTCAGAGGAACGAACCAATGTTTTAGACAAAATGTAAATTATAATCTGCAAAATGTGAATTATAATCTGTAGAAATGTCTCATACACTTTCTTGATAATTGATCTGTGGCACAAAAAGAATCCTTAGATATCAAACATCGTTTTGGTAAAGCTATCAGAAGACGCAGAAGAGAACTTGACTTATCTCAAGAAATCTTAGCTGAAAAAGCGGAACTGCACCGAACTTATATTTCCAGTATTGAACTTGGTAAGTGTAATGTATCTTTAGAAAATATCGAAAAGTTAGCCAAAGCACTTGATATATCTATTGCTGATCTTTTTGCTGATCTATAAATTTGATTAATTGCAATTCAGTATGGATAATAACCAGTTAGTGATAGAAATTCAAAAGCTAATTAAAAACTCAATAGAAAACTATTTTAAAAAACCCAAACCTAGGAATCATCATATTTTAGATTATTTATTTCCAGAGGAGAGACAGATTAGTTCTGTGATGACTGGACTAACGACAAGCATGGGAACTACTTTCTGGGAAAAATTAGCAAACTTTTTAGCCAAAGATAATGGATTTCGTATTTTATATAAGCAGGATAAAAAACTTTTACAACCTAGTCCATTTCCTCAAGACTTAAGAAGTGAACTCGATAATTTAAAAAGTCTCAGAAAATCGAAAGAACAAAAAATATCCATGACAGAGTGCATTGAAAGACTTAGAGTAGTAGCTAAGAAAATAAATAGGAATAACCTCAATTATATCGATCCTCCTTCTGGTCATGGAGTAGATATTTATTTAATCAAAGACAACATTGAGTATGTGTTTGATTTAAAAGCTACACATCCCAATAGGGGAGATGGCTCTAGATTTAGCGACCAGTTGTTAGATTGGTATTGTTATCGGCTGTCCCGTGAACCTTTAGCAAGTATTCACACAAGAATTGTTATTCCTTTTAATCCTTTCTTACCTCAAACATGGTGGCAATCACAGGGAAATAAAATGTATCCTCTAGAGGAACATCATGATATATGGGTTGAAAATGAATTTTGGGATTTTTGTTCTGGTAAAATCAATACTTGGTCATTAATTAAAGAAGCTTTTATTGATCTTCAAAAAGATCAAGCATTTATCAACAAGTATAGACAAAAGTTTCGTAATTATCTAGATAATTAATTTGGTAAAATTATTTCTAGTAAATTTCTTGCTACTGCCTCCACCACTGGTACAGGAACAGCGTTTCCGAATTGTTTTTTGGCAATAGCTGGCTGT
This sequence comes from Microcystis sp. M44BS1, assembly GCF_020244875.1. NCBI lineage: Bacteria > Bacillati > Cyanobacteriota > Cyanophyceae > Chroococcales > Microcystaceae > Microcystis > Microcystis sp. M44BS1. The sequence continues at coordinate 14,205 of NZ_JADBVM010000165.1, read as the reverse complement.
GGATGATAGATAAAATTATCGGGGAATCCTTGTAATTTACGCGCATCTTGGGGAGTAATTTCTCGAAACTTTTTGGGTTTATAGATTTTCTTTAAAAACAATTGTTTGTATTCTTGGGGATGAGTAGCGGTAATTGAAATAGTAGCAATATAATCTTTAGCACCCGTAGCGGTTAGGGTAGGAATAATATCGGCCGTCGGTAAAATAATCCGATAAATGCCGTTAATTCCCGTCATATTTTTCGAGTTAATAAATTCATACTTACCCTGCTGCGTTTGCCAACAAATCCCCAGAGAAACTAACTGATTTAGTTCCTCGATTTTTAGGTCGGGTATAATTTCCAAAAAAGCAGAAAAAGCCACGGGATGACCATCTTTTTCGCCATACTTTTTACTGCGTCTTAATTTCAGCAAAGCTAAACAGATACTTTTTTGTCGTTCCGTAGTTTTGATAATATCCCAAGAATGAATAGTTGTGTGGCCATTTCTTAAATCAGAAAAAATAAAAAAGTCATTTAATTCATCTTCTTTTTGAAAACGAGTTCTTGATGGAGGAACAAACCCATTAAATAAAGTATCTGCGGATAACTTAACTTTCTCGACAGGTTGAATATTCTTGATGTCTTCTAAAATATCCAAAACCTTCGGATGGATACCCAAAGGTAAGGGAAATTTAAACCGCTCATAGTTGTCTATATCTTTTCTAATTCCTACGATAAAAACTCTCTCGCGATTCTGGGGTAAACCAAAATCGTAGGCATTTAATAACTGCCAGTAAACTTGATAACCACAGCTGGTTAATTCATCGATAATTAACTCTAAATTCTCCTGATTGCGAGGACTAGCTAACCCACTGACATTCTCGAAAATAAAGCTTTTCGGTTGACTTTTCTGGACTAATTTAATCACATCAAACCAGAGTTTTCCCCGGGGGTCCTCAAATCCCCGTAAACATCCCGCCACCGACCAAGGTTGACAGGGAACGCCGCCGACAATAAGATCGAGATTATCGGGTAAATTGCTAATTTTACTCACATCTCCGAAAGCAATTTCATCGCTGTTGAGATAGCTAATAAAATTCTGTTGATAAACTTGGATGGCCTGTTTATCGATTTCTGAATAGCCTAAACAACGTCCTCCCAATTTCTCCAAAGCGATTCTAAAACCACCGATTCCCGCAAATAAATCGACAAAACGATACTGGGGATGGGTGATAACTAGATGTAGGGGTAATTGGGTTTGTGTGCTGACTTTAACTGTGGTTTTCAAGGGTAAATAATTCCTTTTCACCGTCTGGGAAGATGCCTATCTGTATTAATTATTTTAGTATAACTTAAGAGTTTTTTCTCGGTATTTTCAGCCGATAGAGGCACGACAATAATAGACCTCTAACCCACATTCCGCACTTCCAATTGTAGTAAGCTGTACTGAATTTAAACTGCGGATTGAAAATTTTAGTACAAATGCTCAAACTTCCTCTCCCTGCTCCCTTCTACCTTGCAGCCTTAACGAGCAATTTAGATAGTCAACAGCTTATGACTGGTAGCATATAAAATGAAAATAACTTAAGTATTTATACTTATGCTCTTCGGGCAGAAAAAGTGAGAAACTAAAAAAGTTCTCAAAAAATATTCAAGTCAAGAAAAATGTCAAAGATAGAAGTTAAAAATCTAGACCACTTTTGTTCTAGAGCGAAAACAATTGACAAAAATCGCCAAATATCTTTCTCTATAAGGGTTTCATCCCTCGAATCAGTTTTTACGTCAAAGCCAGCTGAACAAGATTTCTTTGACCGAATTTGGTTCTCTCGCATCCGTGTCTTAACCTGTCGGTGATTCACCAAGATGTGTCAGGTAGTCAGATAAAAAACTTGTTTCTGGGCGGAGAATCCCTACAATAGAAAACAGGATAATTAGTAGCAGATGAAAACCGATGGGACAGTTTTTTAAACAAACCTTCGCTAGTTGCTTGGGAACTTTATTGGGATTATTGGTATTTTCGTCCCTAGGTGTGGGGGGATTAGCATTTTTACTGCTTTCTTCCCTTATTTCTAGCGATAGCTCCTCAGTTAAGGAAAAATCAGTCTTAGTTTTTAACTTAGCCACCAATATCAGCGATGCTCCCCCTAGTTCAAGTTTAGCCGATAGTTTGACCAGTGAGAGTCGGACCACTTTAAATTTACGACAGGTGATAGCAGCGATCGAAAAGGCCACCCTTGATGATAATATTGTCGGTCTGTTACTCTACGGTCGCGACAATATCGGTGAATATGGCTATGCTACCCTGACGGAAGTGCGGCAAGCTTTGGCAAAATTTCGCCAATCGGGTAAAAAAATTATCGCCTACGATATGGAATGGACGGAAAAGGAATATTATCTCGCTTCCGTTGCTGAAAAGGTGATTATTAATCCCGTGGGGAGAATGGAAATTAATGGTTTAAGTAGTCAACAAACCTTTTTTGCCGATGCACTAGAAAAGTATGGTGTGGGGGTGCAAGTGGTAAAAGTGGGTTCTTTTAAGGGTGCAGTGGAACCCTATACGCGTCAGGATTTAAGTGTCCAGAATCGTCAGCAGCTGCAAACCCTACTCGATACAATTTGGTCTAACTATAGTGCCACAGTGGCCAAAAGTCGCAATTTAACCCCCCAACAGGTGCAAACTATTTCTGATACTCAAGGTATTCTGGAAGCAACCACGGCGAAAAAGGCGGGTTTTGTTGATGAAGTGGCCTATTTAGATCGAGTAATTGTTTTAGCTAAAGAGTTGACAGGAGAAGCAAAAAATAAAACTAATGAGGAGGAAAATTCTAGCTCTTTTTCGCAAATTTCTTTAGCTAATTATGCTAGTTCTCTCGATGAGGAGGAAGATAGTAGCAATCAAATAGCGATAGTTTATGCAGAAGGGACAATCGTAGAAGGTCAGGGAGATAGAGGCGAAATCGGTGGGGATAAATTGGCGAAGGAACTGCGAAAATTACAAGGGAAGGAGGAGGTGAAAGCGGTAGTTTTGCGGATTAATAGTCCGGGGGGAAGTGCCACCGCTTCTGAGGTGATTCTGCGGGAAATTAAGCGTTTAGATGCGAAAAAACCAGTAATTATTTCTATGGGTGATGTGGCAGCTTCTGGGGGTTATTGGATCGCCATGGGGGGTCAAAGAATTTTTGCCGATAATGATACAATTACTGGTTCGATCGGTGTGTTTGGATTATTGTTAAATATCCAGAAGATTGCTAATAATAATGGCATCGATTGGGATACGGTGAAAACTGGAAAATTGGCCGATATATCTACTATTACCAGACCGAAAAATCCCCAAGAATTAGAAATTTATCAAGCGGCAGTTAATCGGTTCTATGATTTATTTATCGAGACGGTAGCCAAGGGGCGAAAATTATCCCCAGACAGGGTTAGAACTGTGGCCCAAGGTCGCGTCTGGACGGGAAAAGATGCGGTTAAAATTGGTTTAGTTGATCAAATTGGTGGTCTAGAAGCGGCAGTACAATACGCAGCCAAAACAGCTAAATTAGGAGATGATTGGAGTCTTAAAGAATATCCTCGCTCGCAAAGTTGGCAAGAAGAACTCCTCTCTAATTTCTTGCAAACCTATCTTCCTCCTCTCACTAAAAATAATCACCCTTTGACGCAGGAATGGCAAAATTTTCAGCAGGAATTATTGAAGTTACCTACATTTAACGATCCCCATAGTGTTTATGCTAAGTTACTTTTTAATCTCGATTTTCGCTGATACTTAGGTAAAAATAATGCTCTCTAATTCTGAAATTCTTTGACAAAAATTTCTATGAATCGCCCTAATAGCGTTATTCTTGGTTTAGCCTATATTTTGGGATTATTATCTACAGGTCTGCTAGATTTTAGTCCCCAGTTAAACCGATGGCAAGAAGTGGTAATTAGAATTGTTATTATCAGTCTAATTACCCTGTTAACCACAACTTTTATCCGTCGTTTTTGGTGGCAAAGTCCCCCGCAAAAAATTTGGCTGATAGCGGGATTAATAGCTATCTTTGCCGTTGTTTATCTAGAAATTCGCACTCCTTACCCCAGCGCAAACGATATCAGTCATCTTTTAAAAAATAATGTGGTTAACTCTATTAAAATCACGGGCAGTATTATATCAGAAATTCGTCTCAATCGCCGAGAAAATTTACAATTTTGGTTAGAAGTAAAAGAATTTAGCCTTAAGAATTTACCGACAGAAAAATCCGAGGGTAAACTCTACGTTACTCTACCAAATCTAGCAGAAAATCAGGTTTATCCTGGACAAGAAATAACAGTTAAAGGATTACTCTATCGTCCCCGTCGTGCCAATAATCCCAATGCTTTTGACTTTGCTAATTATCTAGCGCGTCAGGGTGCTTTTGCTGGTTTAAAAGGGGAAATAATTATCGATAAAAAATCACCGACTTGGGGAGTTTGGCAGATTCGTCAGCGCATTGTTGAGGCACAAATTCAAGGACTAGGCCAAGAAAAAGGGACTTTATTAAGTTCGATTACCCTCGGACGACAAGCGGTTAATTTGCCAGCAAAAATCACTGATTTATTTATTAAAACTGGATTGGCTCACATTTTAGCAGCTTCTGGCTTTCATGTGTCTATTTTGTTGGGATTTGTTTTAACTATTACTCGCAATTTATCCCCTAAAAAACAGTTCACTATTGCCGTTACTATCTTAATAATTTACGGCACTTTAACAGGGTTACAACCTTCAGTTCTGCGGGCGATTTTGATGGGAATTGGTGCATTAATCGGTCTGCTTTATAATCGACAAGTTAATAGTTTAGGCTCCCTGTTACTAGCGGCTACAATTCTATTATTATGGCAACCTCTCTGGATTTGGGATTTAGGATTTCAGTTAAGTTTTTTAGCGACTTTGGGATTAATTATTACCGTTCCCTTACTGAAAAATAAAATTGACTATTTTCCTAATTTAATCGCTGAACCTATAGCTATTAGTCTAGCTGCCACTCTCTGGACTATGCCTTTATTAATGTTTACGTTTAACTCGATCGCTCTTTATAATATCCCCATTAATATTATCACAACTCCCCTAGTTACCCTGATTAGTTTAGGAGGAGTTTTTACTGCCTTTTTAGGCTTAATTTATCCCCCTTTGGGCAGTATCGGTGCTAGTATTCTCTATTACCCTCTAGAGTTATTACTGCAAATTACCAACTTTTTTAGTCTGCTTCCTTTTAGTACCTACTCCACAGGTAAATTATCCTTAGGAGTGATGTTAATTATTTATATTTGCCTTACCTTAATATGCTTTAATATCTGGTTTCGTCAACGGTGGCATTTAATCGGTTTATTTATCCTCACTTTAATTTTAATACCGATTATTTATCAGCATTTAACTTTAACTCAGGTGACAGTTTTAGCCACCAAATCGCAACCGGTAATCATTATTCAAAATCGAGGAAATACTCTCTTAATTAATGGGGAGGAACCCGCAACAGCACGTTATACAGTTTTACCTTTTTTGCGACAGGAGGGAATTAATCAAATACAAGGAGCAATAACCGTCAATAGTTCGGCGCAATTCTCAACTATCAGTGAGGACATACCAATCAAAAAAACTATTACTTTATCCCAGTTAGAAAAATTTAATCTCGGCGAAATTACTGGACAATTGCTCGAGAAAAATTTATTTAAATTTCAGGTAAAAAATCAATCTTGGCTCTGGATTATCAACCCGAAAAATCCCGTTAATTTATCCCAAGAATTCAGCCCCCTAGTGTTATTATGGCAGGGAAGCAATCTAGATAAACAATGGTTAGAGTCCATTCGACCTCAAACAGCGATCGCTGTCACTACCAATCTCTCCCGTAATGCCAGAAATCAACTGAGAAAGGCCCGGATTAAGACTTACTGGACTGGGAGAGATGGAGCGATTCAATGGACAGCAAAAAATGGATTTCAACCCTTTCTAATTAATGAGTGATGTGTACCACCAAAACTGAACAGGGAGCATGATGCACCACATAATTACTGACACTACCTAAGATTAACTCAGATAAACCCGATCGACCGTGACGACCAACAATAATTAAATCTATCCCCTCTTGCTGGGCAACTTGACAAATTTTCTGCCCCGGATCACCGATATAATAATCAGCCTGGGCCGTGATATTATCTTCCTTAGCTCGATCGACTAAACCGTTTAACCAAGCTTGTAATTCCGCTTGCATTTCTTCGGTGATTTGTTGTTCTAAGGCGATCATATCGGGGGGATAACCGCCACCATAACCGATCAGATTACCGTAAATAAAAGTTTCCGTGTAGGGAGTCAAAGGTTGAGACAGACTATAAACAATTCGCAACTCACTAGCGTAGGTTTTCGCTAAGAGAATAGCCGCATTCAATACCTCTGGAGTGGGATCTTGATAATCCACAGCCACGAGAATTTTATTATAGAGTTTGTTGGTATCTCGATCGACTGAGATTGTTTCCGTATTATCCATAGAATTAGCCTCCTCGATAGCAGATAACGTCAGGGTTGAAGTTAATCTTTTTTCCCACCGGCTGCCAGCAATACCCGGGGAAATAGTCAAAAATTGCTGAAAGCTGATGATCGATCGCTGATGATCCCCTACCTCTAGTGTGACATTTTTCGGATAATGTAGCTAAATCCCCAAAAAAATTAACAATTTGGGGAGACTCCGAGACGATACCCTAGGGTTGATTCAAGGTAGGGTTGATTCAAGGTAGGGTTGATTCAAGGTAGGGTTGATTCATGAATCAACCCTACCCAAACCCCGGAGCGCATTAGCTTTTCGGTGGGATGCTTACAGACAGATGCTGATACATTTGTAATCATCTAAGAGTCGCTGATAATTGCTGATTGTCGGTATTTCTGCAAATGTGAGATGCACCCCTAGATTTTTTAGAAAAGTATTTATCTTGAGATATAATACGGTTGAAATTTTTTGCAGCAGAGGCTCTAATCAAATGAATGAAGATAGCAAAAATTATGAGATGCAAATTCTGGCAATGATGATCAATCAGTATTTGGATGATATGGTATCTCTGAGTGAAGAAAAATTAAATCAGCTAGAAGCAAACCGCGATCAGATTGTTTGGGATTTAGCCACAAGAATTTACAAGGAAAGTGGTCATAAAGTAGAATTTCATATAATACGAAACTTAATTAATTCTAGAATTGAAGTTATGAGATATCAGTTATTTTTCAGTCAATCCAGTCTATTGGAATCAAGGAGAATCAATGAAGAGAAAGCTATTAAAATAGCAGAACAAAAAGCTAATGCTGTTATTAACGATAAAAAAAATGATGATACCGATAAAATAACGTCACAAGACAATGAACGAAAATTAGCAATTTTCATCAAAGTTCAAGAGATAATTAGTGATCAATTAGAGGTGGAAAAGTCTGAGATACATATTGATGATGAACTATTTTATTTACAATCTAAGGAAAACGTCGGTAGTTATAGTTCTTATAGTTGTTATAGTTCTTCTAGCTTTTATAGTTCTTATGGTTCTTGTAGTAATGGTTTATTAGTCTCAAATTGGGGAGGAGATGAACTTGATACAGTTGAATTAATCATGGCTTTAGAAGAAGAATTCGATCTTGAACTTTCAGACGAAAAATGCCAAGAATTTACAACAGTGAAAAAGCTAGTTGATTATCTTGCTGAAAATTTAGGCAAGTAACAATATTAATTTTTATCAAAATATCTCAAGTTATCAGCCAAATATAGCTATAATCCAATTAGAGCGAGTTCTAAACCAACAACTTATGATTAGTCGCTACATTGTCCCATGGCTCCCGATGATTGTAATAGGAATTAGTAACGGTATTCTCAGGGAAAGCACCTACGGAAAATATCTCGATGAACTGCGCGCTCATCAAATTTCTACCCTGACAGGAATCCTCTTTTTTAGTCTTTATATTGGCACTCTTGTCTATTTTTGGGGTCTAGAATCGTCTGGTCAAGCAATTACTATCGGTTTAATTTGGTTAGTATTAACAGTGGGTTTTGAATTTCTGTTCGGCCATTTTATTGCCGGTCACTCTTGGTCAAGATTAGGTCAAGATTATAATCTTTTAGCGGGACGAGTTTGGATTTTTGTTCTCTTGGTAATTACTTTTGCTCCCTTACTATTTTATCAACTTTTTTCTTAATTATGAAAGCTATTATCATTAATCGCTATGGCGATAGTAATGTTCTCGAATACACAGACATAAAAAAGCCAATTCCCCAAGGAAAAGAAGTCTTAATTAAGATTATGGCAGCGGGAATTAATCCGATTGATTGGAAGATTCGTCGGGGAATGCTCAAAATAGCCACAGGTAATAAATTTCCCCTGCAATTAGGTTTTGATTATGGGGGAATTATCGTTGAAAAAGGCAGTCAGGTGGAACAATTCCAGATCGGAGATGAGGTTTTTGGTTTTCTCAATCAATTACCGGGTAAAACCTATGCTGAATATGCAATCATTCCCGCTTCCCTATTAGTTAAAAAACCCCATAATCAGAGTTTTATTGAAGCTGCTGCCACTCCTTTGGCTGCTTCTACCGCTTTGCAAGTGTTGCGAGATTTTGGCAATATTCAAGCAGGAAATCGGATTTTAGTTAATGGTGCATCGGGAGGAGTGGGTAGTTTTGCTGTGCAGATAGGAAAAATTTTCTCCGCAGAAGTAGATGGAGTTTGTAGTAGTAAAAATATCGATTATGTCACCTCTTTAGGAGCAGATAAAGTTATAGATTATACCCAAGAAGATTGGAGAAAAACTGAGCAGAAATATGATATAATCTTCGATGCTGTGGCTAAGTCTTCTTTTTGGCACTGTCGTCAGCTGTTAAAACCCCAAGGCATCTATATAACCACCCTACCAAATCCCGAAATTATCCTTTTAAATTATCTCACTGCTTGGTTGCCCCAAAAAGGGAAACTGATATTTTTTGCTCAAGCACAAGCGTCTGACTGGCAATTTCTCAAAGAAGCGATCGAATCGGGTAAATTAACTGTTAGAATCGATCGCACCTATACTTTTTCCCAGGTGATAGAAGCTCATAATTATAGTGAATCGGAAAGAGTGCGAGGAAAAATAGTCTTGATCCCCGATTAAGGATAAATAGTTAGGGATTTTCCCGATTTTTTGGGGAACGAGTAAATAGTTTTAAGTAGGTAGAAACAGAAAATTCTTTAATTGGAAAGGTGATAAAAGTCAAGGGATTAATAGTAATAATAATGTTGCGGCTATCCCTTTGTACCGCCTTGATAATCTGTTGAGCCACCCAATCGGCGGACATAATACCCACAGGATTTAAATTACTCTTAAAAGGGCCAAGAATTAGCTTTCTTACCACACAGGGGGCATCTAAACGACGCAGGGTAATCATATCACCGATCGCTCGTTTACTGAGTTCGTAGAGGGGACTAAAGGCAGGATTAACCTCCGCTTCCGAGGTATTCACCCAGACTTCCTTGCGGGCAATTTCCTCGTTAGTGCGGACAGTTTTGAAGAATAATTCCATTAAACGCCAGACGGAAAAAGTATTCACTTCGTAGGCTAATTCGATCGCTTCTGGGGTTCTTTGGCCGTGGACATTAACGCCATGATTTAAAATCAGTATATCTACAGACTTAAATAGGTCCTCAAGTTGCGTTTCTTCACCGATTTGCCATTTTACGGTTTTTACAGGTACTAATTCGCCGTTAATTTCAATAGCGATCGCATTTTCCCCGGAAGTGAGCGCAATCACCTTGGCTCCTTTCAGTTGTAGGTACTTTAACAGCGATCGCCCTAAAGTTCCATTCGCTCCGGTAATGGCGATCGTTTTGCCCTTGAGAGAAAGTGCCGTCCCCATCAATTTATCCATAAAGGTGAAAGTTCCACAATAATAAGCCTTTTGGTTATCAAAATGGTGTCGCCAGTGGTAGGTACGATTAACGCGCCATTGAGCGGGTAAACTCTCAAATTGCCCCGGACGATGGGTTAAATCGGTTAATTCGTCCAGATTGGCGATACCTAAACCTCGACCGATCGCCGTACTGAGAAAAGCCAAAGTATAAAGGGAACCTAACCAACCCAACCAAGGGCGATCGAACCCCCAAGAGTAGGCCAATAGTACAGGTAAAACACTGGCAGCCAACATGACCAAGGCCTCCGGTACATCATTGTACCAGTGGGCCCGACGATAAATTTCCTCGCTCATTACCGACAGATCGGGACGAAAAACCCGATGATGCCAGACGTGCAGACGATAAAGGGGCTGCCAATGGTGGGCCAGAGCATGATAGCAATCACGCACGATCTCCACCCAAATAATTGAGCCACAAATCAGTCCGACACAGAGGAGCAGGTTTGACATAGGGGATAAATGTTAAATTTTCTCAACGAATGTAAACAAAGTAATCTTAGCCAAAAAAGCGCATTTATCGGGTAAAAAGAACCAATAGCCTGAAAAACTGGGGTTTCTTTCCCGAAAAAACTTAAGATTCCGTTAAAAATTTTAACAATTTTCGGTAAGATAAAGCAAGAAATAAGCTTCTATTTGAACAGTTACTTAACCTGAGTCGATTATGGCAGAAAATTATTGGTCGCGAGAGGATGATAACGAAGAATTAGACCCGATTGGTTCCCTCCTATCTGACTGGTCCGATCCCGAAGATGAGGAGGACGAATTTAGGAGCGAAATTTTTCAAGGCCGATCGGGACGCAGACAGAAAGCGGCTTTTAGCCTCATGGCGATCTGGACAATAATTATCGGACTTCATTGGCTGAGTTGGGGTTATTGGGCAATTATCGCCTTAACTATGGTACTATCGGGGCAAGCTTTGCGGCTGCTGTTCACGAAACCGGAAACGCCGCCAATTCCTTTATCAGATCAGGATTTAGCCTCTGTCCCCAGGGTGTCTCTCTTAGTAGCGGCCAAAAATGAAGAAACCGTAATCACGAAGCTGGTTAATTATCTCTGTCATCTAGACTATCCCCAAGATAAGTTAGAAGTTTGGATCGTCGATGACTATAGTACCGATAACACGGGGGCGATTCTCGATCGCCTTGCTTTAGAATATCCCCAATTAAAAATTCTCCATCGTCCTGCTAATGCTGGAGGTGGCAAATCCGGCGCCTTGAATCAGGTTTTATCCCTGACTAACGGGGAAATTATCGGCGTATTTGATGCGGATGCGGGATTATCCTCCGATTTACTGCGTCATGTAGTCCCAATGTTCGACGATCGAGAAGTGGGTGCGGTACAGGTGCGAAAAGCGATCGCCAATGCCGCCGAAAACTTCTGGACAAAAGGACAAGCGGTAGAAATGATCTTTGATAGCTGTTTCCAACAGCAACGGATCGCAGTGGGAGGGATCGGAGAATTGCGCGGAAATGGTCAATTTGTCCGTCGTAGTGCCTTAAATCGTTGCGGGGGTTGGAATGAACAAACGATCACCGACGATCTTGATTTAACTATTCGTCTCCATATCGATAATTGGAAAATTAATGTCTTAAATTTTCCCGCAGTAGCGGAAGAAGGGGTGACAACTGCGATCGCTTTATGGCATCAGCGCAATCGTTGGGCCGAAGGTGGTTTTCAGCGTTATCTCGACTATTGGAAAGCGATTTTAAAGTCTCCCATGCCTTGGCCGAAAAAGTTTGATTTAATTGCTTTTTTGCTCGTTCAATATATCTTACCTGCGGCCGCTATTCCCGATCTTTTAATCACAATTACCCAGCATCAAGCTCCGATTTTAACTCCTTTAACTGGTTTGGCTCTTTCCCTTTCTGTTTGGGGGATGGTGACAGGATTAATCCGAGTCAATACGGGTAAAAAATTCACTTTTGCTCTCGGTTTAGACATCCTTGCTCAAACCATTCGCGGCATGATTTATATGATGCACTGGTTTATTATTATTCCCAGTGTCAGCCTGCGGATGGCTTTGCGTCCTAAACGTTTAAAATGGGTGAAAACCGTTCATCTGGGGGAACATCTCAGTGCCGAAGTTTAATTTTCGAGGATAGACTACAAAAACTTTGGCCTTATCAGGCCGGAAATCCCCTGTCAGTCAAGGTTACAGCCTTTGGAAACCCCTTTGGGAAAAATTTCCAATTTCCTTAATCATGCTTGCTACCAATAATGTGTTAATTTAGATACAGAATTGAATTCCGTGACAGCACTGGGGTGGCGAAAAGCGCTCGCTCCAGTTTTTTTTGTGATCGGTTAGTGGAGAATTAATTTCTGGCTCTTCTGCACAGCGTTGCTAGAGCAGTTATCTTAATGGTGAGATAGGAAGTTTTTGTTTTGGGGAGTCGGTTGTCAGGAGTCAAGACCAAATCAAGTTATACTTCACTCCCAGGGAGGCAGAAAACGTAGGGTGCGTTAGGCAGCTCATGAACCAAACAACCGCCAATTATGATGAACCCTGGAAAGAAGCATTAAGTGAGTATTTTGAAGCGTTTTTATGCTTCTTCTTTCCCGAAGTTCACCAATTAATTGATTGGACAAAAATTCCCGAATCCCTAGAAAAATAACTTAAACGGATTACCGCTTCAGCTAAGACAAAAAAACGTTTCGCTGACAAACTCTGTTCAGTTATCAGCTACCAGTTACCAGTTATCATTTATCAGTGACTAATTATCTGTTGCCAAAGCAGACTTGTCAGAATATAGTATGGAAAACAAGCATAATCTTGGCAAAACTATGTATCATCAACGACTAGCTAGACCTGAAGATGCAATAGCGATCGCTCCTCTTTGGCGAGATTTTGCTCAAAGGCGATCGGAAGCTGATCCCTCGATCAATCTGAAACCTGATTTTGACTATGAAGGATATGTGGGGTATCAGCTTAAAAAACCTCTATCTTTCGGTTTTGTCTTGGAATATGAGCAGCAAATCGTCGGGTTTCTCTTTACTTATGTTTATGATGAGACCCCACCTCCCCAGATTTCTGCTTTGGAAATGTGGGAAAATCCTTTCATTCCCCGTCGTGTGGGTGCAGTTTTGGGGATGTATGTTAAAGAAAAGCACCGCAAACCGGACACGATTAATTTGTTGATTAAAGCGGCGATTGCTAAAGCGGAAGAACTAAAGGTTAGCGATATTGACTTATTAATCAGTATAGATCAACAAGGGATTCAGGTATTATTAGAACGCTTGGGCTTTGTTAAAGCAGCGATTCAATATACAAAACATTTTAACATATCGGAGAAGAATTTACCGAATTTACACCCGGCTCATTTAAGGCTAATAGAAAAGGAAGTTATACCGACTGGAACAATTGTTTTAAGGGATGTAAAAACTCAAGAAATTGTCAAGAATTCTCAAGGAAAACCAATTTTTTTAGAGCCAGTTAGGGATGCAGCAGGAAAGGCTTTGACGAGTTCGATGGGTTTACCGATTTATCCTCTCCCTTTACGAGATCCGAATACTCATAATTTCGTCTTTGATGAGGCAGAAAATCTCATCTTATGTCCTATCTTACAAGAGCTAGGGGGTGAGGTAGTAGAATTTGGAGGAATCCCTCAATTTTGTCCACCTGTTTATGAACAAATAGATGGGAAATTATGCTTAAAGCAAGATAGTAATGGCAATTATGTTTTTGCAGAAGTAGAACGGGATGAGTCGGGGAAAATTAGGCGATTACCAGAAGGAAAACCACTCTTTAAATCCACCAATTAATCTTTAAACTCTCTAGAAAACGGGTTTCTTGAAGAAACCCGTTTTCTGTGGGTTTTTTTGCGGGAAGCATCCCCCTCTTTTCGTAGGTTAAGGGGGTGAGGTCATAACAATATGTTGCCAAAACCGACTTTTCAGAATATAATAGAGAAGAGTAGTCATTCATCCCTCAGATTAGTTAAGATGACATTACATGACTAATAATATTGACCATGACCGCTTATTTAAAGAGTTAATCTCCACCTTTTTTGTCGAATTTATCGAGTTATTTTTTCCTCAATTGATGGATTATTTAGATAGAAACTCGATTACTTTTTTAGACAAAGAAGTATTTACCGATGTCACGGAAGGAGAAAGATATGAAAGCGATTTAGTCGCACAGGTTAAGTTTCGAGGAAAAGAATCTTGGCTCTTCGGGACTTGGTATGGTTCGATAGGGGAGCATAAATCGACTCAATCCTTATCTGGCAAAAGATTTAATTGATTAGTTCGCTTCAGATCGCAAACAATTGACAAAAATTGCGGCAATGTCTGTCTCTATAAAGGT
>NZ_JADBVM010000164.1:0-4312 GCF_020244875.1 Microcystis sp. M44BS1 | reverse complement strand
GTTATCAGTTATCAGTTATCAGTTATCAGTTATCAGTTATCAGTTATCAGTTATCAGTTATCAGTTATCAGTTATCAGTTATCAGTTATCAGTTATCAGTTATCAGTTATCAGTTATCAGTTATCAGTTATCAGTTAATTTTTTTCTGGTTTTGTTTGTGGCTATATGCTGCCCGGTTTTCGGATTATTATGACTATTCCGATCGCCACTTTAAGAGAAGTAGCTTTAAAGGCAACTCTCCAAACAGAAACTAACGATCAGATCGTACAAATGCCTGTATATAAACTCTTTAAACAGGGAGGAATTAATTCACCTAATGCTATACCCGATCCCCAAATTATTGCTACTTTAACCGAGATTATCACTAAGCGCATCGATCCCGCTTTAATCGATCCTGACACCCTCGAAAAAATTTGTCTTTATAGTGGGGGAGTGTTACGAGAATTAATTCGCATTACTAATGATTGCTGTCGGGTTTGTTTGCGATCGGTTCGTCGTTATCCTGATGATAATACCCTAAAAATTGATCAAGCTGTTTTAGAACAATCAATCACAGAACTTAGTCTCGATTTTGCTGAAAGTATCGGTACAGCAGATGAGGAAATTATTAAAACTGTTTATGAAAAGTCAAAACCGAAGTATCTCAAGGATCAAAATTTTCTAGATCTGTTGCATGGTTTATATATTTTGGAATACCGCAATGGCGATCTCTGGTATAATGTGCATCCGATTATCCGATATCCGATTGTGGTTGAGTTAATGAAAAAAAGAGGAACAATTTGAATGGGATAAATAAGTAGTTATAATTAAATTGAAGATGGATCTCCCCTTGATCCCTAGGGTTGATTCATAGTAGGGTTGATTCATGAATCAACCCTACCCAAACCCCCCGTTGGGGACGCAAGCGCCGTCCCCAAACCCTGGAGCGCATTAGCTTTTCGGTGGGATGCTTACACGCGGCTGTTCATACATTTGTAGCAGTTTAAGAGTGACTGATAATTGCTGATTATCGCTATTTCCGAAAATGTGAGATACACCCAAACCGAGCGACTTTTAATGCAAGTTTTAAGTAAGCGCCAATTCAGACTTAAATTGTTGGCGAAGTTTCGCTAAAATGAAGGTAATTAGTCAAGATAAGAGGTCAAAATTATGACTTTAGCCAAGGTAAAAAATCTGTATGATCAAGATTTTGCTTTGTGGATAGAGAAGACGGTTAAGCAATTAAAATCTGGGGATTTATCTCAGGTTGATTTGGAGAATTTAATCGAGGAGGTGGAATCTTTGGGAAGACGAGATAAAAGGGAACTTAAAAACCGTTTAATTACATTGTTTGAACAGGGTTTAAAACGCCGTTATCTTCTTTTGTACGACTGTTATCGAGGTTGGGAAGTAACAATTAAACGCTGTCAATCTAAGTTAAAAGATATCCTTAAAGATTCCCCTAGTTTATGCAGTTTTTTGACGGATATTTGTGATGATTGTTATCAGGAAGCGGTGGAGAATATGCGAATCGAATATGATGCTAGTTTTCCCGATGTTTGTCCTTTTTCTAAGGATATTGATGGCTTATTAAATCATAAGTTTTGGGAAAGTTAAACTTTGATACCAAATCGGTTGAGGAGAGGCACTCTTGGGATAGGGAGAATAGGTAATCATACTAAATCCGTTGAGTAACGCACAGAAAACGGGTTTCTCGGAGAAACCCGTTTTCTACTCTCGGAGAAACCCGTTTTCTACTCATGCACTCATGCAAAAAGGGGAATAAATAATCAGTCTTTAATAACCAGATTTAGTGTGATTTTCAAGAAATTAATTTAAGTTTAACAGGGAGAAAAATTATGACTTTAGCCAAGGTAAAAAATCTGTATGATCAAGATTTTGCTTTGTGGATAGAGAAGACGGTTAAGCAATTAAAATCTGGGGATTTATCTCAGGTCGATTTAGAGAATTTGATCGAGGAGGTGGAATCTTTGGGGAAAAGTCAACCCAAAGCGGTCGATAATTTTTTAACTCGTTTATTAGAACATTTATTAAAACGTTGTTATGTGGTTCTTCCCGATTGTTATCGAGGGTGGGAAATTGAAATTAGAAATTTTCGCAAGGAGTTGAAGAAGGAATTTAAGTATTCTCCTAGTTTGAAAAGGTTTATGATCGAGATTTTAGAAGAATGTTATCGAGAAGCTTTAGAAGCGGTGAAAGAGGATTATCCGGACTCTAATTTTCCCGATGTTTGTCCTTTTTATAAGGATATTGATGCCTTATTAAATCATAAGTTTTGGGAAGATGAAAAATATGTCAAACTCTAATCTTTGGGGGGAATTGCCATCACTTGATTATCATTAATCACAACCAATTTACCGCCCAATTTTTCGATATTTTCCTTAGCTAACCTGCGGGTTTCTTCGTATTGGCTATTTATCCAGACTAACATCCAAGCACCGACTCTAGGAGCGCGACTATCGGGATTAGTTTCTAAAAATTTCACTGTTCCCCTAGCGGATTTTTCGATAAATTCATTACCGGCAATTTTTGCCCAATCTGCGGCCATTTGATAGGATTTTTTCGCCGCGGGAATATCACCTAAAAATAATAGTTCATCCACTCCTTTATATAACCAAAGAAAATAGGCATCGGTGACATCAGGAGTGATTTTTGATAAACCTTTATTCATAATCTCAATCGTTCTTTCGGGTTTACCAGCATTGAGGGAAGAAGCGACAGACATCATCAAATAGGCGCGGACAAATTTTGGGTCATTTTTGGTGACAATTTCCATAAAATCGGGACTTAAACCGTAACCAGTTTCCCTACGAGCATCCCCATCGCCATAGTATTGTATAAACTGTAACATTGACCAATTGGCTAACATATTATTAAAGCCAAAGGAAGGTATATTTTTTAATAACTCAACCTGAGCATTTTCTAGACGAGACTCTTGACGATAATTTCTATCTAATAATTTTTCTTTGGTCAAGGTTTTCACCTTTTCCTGTTGCATTTCCACAATAGCCATAATTAGTCCACCGATGACGGCGACTAAACCAAGAGTTTTAAGTAAGGATAGATTGAGAGATTTTTTTGCACCTACCATAGCTTTAAATAAAAGTCAATAATCAGTAACGTAAGTAGCTGGTTTTAATTAAATTAAAACATGGATTTTAGGTTCGATCCCCCCTGCCCCGCTTGATAAGGGGGGTGCCGATAGGCGGGGGGATCTCCCCTTTATCCCCCCTTAATAAGTAGGGTTAATTCATGAATTAACCCTACCATCGCGGTTAATTCATGAATTAACCCTACGATGAATTAACCCTACGATGAATTAACCCTACGATGAATTAACCCTACGATGAATTAACCCTACGATGAATCAACCTACAAATCACGACCTTCATAATTATAACCATCTACTTATCAACAAAAATAAAAGATTTTTGGGTTTATTTTAATTAATTTTAATGCCATCAACACAGCTAAGAACACCGGCGGAATTACTGGTAGAAACATTATCGTCTAAAGGAGTGTCATCCTCACAAACAATACCAGTATAGGCCCCGGCTGCCGTTTGTCCAGCCGCTCCAGCATAATTTTTAATATCGTCATCAAATTCAGGCACTGCATTCGCTCGATAGGCGGTTCCAAAAGCATCGGGGGTTTCTACTTGGCTGATATTATAAAATGTTAGGGAAATAGTGGCAGCTTCCAGAGATAGTTCAGATAAAGTAGCAAAAGTCCCTTTTTCATAACGATAACCCTGTTGGGCGCGATTGATTAATCCCAGTGCTTCGCGCGCTTCTGCTTGCCTACCCTTAGCGATTTGTCCCAAGAGAGTGGGTAAACTGATGGCAGCGAGAACCCCCAATAAAATCACCACTACTAACAATTCTATTAGAGTAAAACCCCTCGCTTTTTTTTCCTGTGATTTGATTGCTGAAAAAAGAAGGTATTTCATGGTTAGGCACTGGCAATGTTGACTATATTTTGGGTGTTGGGGTGTTGGGGTTTTAGGGTGTTGGGGTGTTGGGGTTTTAGGGTGTTCGGGTGTTCGGGTGTTCGGGTGTTCGGGTGTTCGGGTGTTCGGGTGTTCGGGTGTTGGGGTTTTAGTTGAAATTCCCCCACTTCCCCATTCCCCCATTCCCCCACTTCCCCATTCCCCCACTTCCCCACTTCCCCACTTCCCCCACTTCCCCCACTTCCCCACTTCCCCACTTCCCCATTCCCCCACTTCCCCACTTCCCCATTCCCCCACTTCCCCACTTCCCCATTCCCCCACTTCCCCACTTCCCCACTTGCCCATTCCCCCACTTCCCCACTT
>NZ_JADBVM010000163.1:0-4196 GCF_020244875.1 Microcystis sp. M44BS1 | reverse complement strand
CTGGTCTTGGCTGTCTATATTTTAACCAATAAATTGCTGTATTGCAAGCATAGTCAGCTTTTAAAGATAAATTATTGTTTTATTGGTCAGCAATAATTGTCTGTTTTTTCTTTAATTTTACATGACAAGTTCGGAAGAGCCTAATTCATTGGCGGAGTGAATTTTTCAGGAAACCGTGTATATGAAAATTGACAAAGATCATGTATTTTTCAAAGTTACTCCTATCATCATAGGATTGATAAGTTTATTCATTGCTCATAAAAGCCTCCAGAACAGTAGTACGAGTATCCGTATAGCGTGTGAACAGCATTCTGAGCTTAAGTCTTGTCGCTCACAATCTACACTTGTTACGGAAAAACCTCAAGAGTTAATTTTCAAACGGCCTAGTCAAGAAACCCTTGAGCAACCAGAAACGGCTCTTGGTAGTCCAATATTCCTTGTGCCTGACAAACACTCAATGGACTTTTAGGAGAACCTTATTTGTCAGGAAAACATGACTTTTTTGTTGCTGGGTCCAAATGGCATTATTTTAGTTGTTACAATGTCTTACAATCGGTATAATTACTTCCAGAACGTCTAAAGGAGGAGAAAATGGAAAACTTTTTCTATAAAACGGGACGCTATTTGGGTATGCTAGGTGTAGCTTGGCTTTTTGCTGTTGCGCCCCTATATCCTTCTAACGCTTCCCCCCAAGTTAAGTTTGTGTGCGGGAAACAGAGCGGAGCACCAACCACTTTTGGTATCAGCCCTCAATGGGGAAACCAGCCTCGTGCATTAATTAAATGGTACAACAACGTCGGTAAAGATGCCGGCGAAACTCCCGAAAGTCGGTGTAGCAAAGTGACATACAATCTTAATAAACATTTTTCTCAGGGGGGACAGTTCATTACCTATGGCTTCATGAATAATAATCCTGTTGTTTGTACTACAAACGAAGAGGGTAAAGGGTGTAACAATTTATTATTTACCTTGGACGGTAGCACCTATGGGTGGCGTGGACAATGGACAGAACAGCCCAAAGACGTACTTAAAACTCTTTTTGCTCTTAGTGATATGAATATTGCTCCCTCTCCTTTAATTCAGTCATGTCGCTTAGTAGTTGATACTAATGCTGTTCTAATGAATAAAACTATCAAAGCGTCTTGCCGATAACCTAATTGTGTTGTTTTTTTGTAATACATGAAGTTTATTAACTGGATGCACTCCTTTGTTTTGCTAAAAGTTTGTGTTGTTGTGTTAGTTCTCAATCCTTCGGCACAAGCTTTTGGTTTTTTAGACAATAAACCGCTTTTAATGTCTGAGGAGAAACAGGAGAAATTCTTGCCTGAAGAGCAAATTCATGATCTCTCCGAGCAAATTACGGTTAGAGTCTTTGGTGTCGATTCTAAAGCATGGGAGAATACACAATCGAATGCAATCAAAGCCAGTGGTTCAGGCGTAATTGTGGACAAGCAAGAAGTAAAGGTAAAAAAAGGTTCTTTGTTTCTTTATTTTGTCTTGACAAATAATCATATTTCTTCTCAGAGTAAAGAGTTTTATATTAAAACGCCCGATGGTTTGGTTCATAAGGCTTTTGTTCACCCAACGGCCAAATTTCAAAAAAATAATGTTGAGATTGATTTAGGGTTGTTAGGCTTTTATACTCCCTACGATTATGAAAAAGCAGTGATTGGAACATCAGATAAAATAGAGGATGGAAGCAAACTTTTTGTAACTGGTTTTCCTTGCAATGTTTCAAGTGAAATTATTGATTGTCCAGCTAAATTCACTTTTCAAGCGGGTAAGGTTTTTAAATCTCCTAAACTTTTAAAAGATGGTTATCAACTGGGATTCACTAATCTAGTATCAGAGGGCATGAGTGGTGGTGCAAACCTTGATATTCAAGGGAAACTAATAGGCATTACAGGTAGAAGGTCTAGTCAGGTTGTTGATGTCCCTCAATATCAATATGCAGATCAATCTGTTGTTCCTGACATTATTAGAGATAACGCCCCTCTAGCATTAGGATTACCAATAGAGCATTATTCCAGCTTGGATCGTGAGAAGTTGTTAAGGGACTTCATTAAAAAAATTTCGCCATTGTCTCAGAGTTTTGAACCACTTTACTTCTTAAACAAAAATCAGGTTAAAAGTACTGTTTTATTGCCAGATGAATCTTCGCACAACTCCAGTTTTTTTTTACAAAATAGCTTGTTTGTCAAGGTTGGAATAGTTATAACATTATTAGGCTCACTGGTGTTTTGTGTTTATCGGTTTAGAAGAAAAAAAACATTTTTGGCTGAGTTTCACATATATCAAGATCAAAATCAATGTTCTCAAAACCAATGGTATATTGGTCAAAGCCAATGGTGCATTGATATTAAAATTTCTCCTGACAATAATTGCGTTCAAAACAGTTTTAATGATAATTTGAGCCTTCGCGATTTTCTTAAAAACGGTTATGAATTTACAACTTCTGAAAGCTATGTTAGAGTTTGTCCATCGCCACAAGATTTTTCTAACCAATCTCTCAACCTTTGTTCTATTAAAGCAACTATTCTATACCCAATTAAACAAAAACACTATTCCATTGAACCTGAATATATTAGAGGCAAAACGATATTTAAACTTTATAAGACAAGTACTAAGGATTTGGTAATAATAAGTTTCATGTATGATCCTAAGGGAGTATCTCATTTATGTAAGTGAGTAATTATACTTATCCCTAAAACTGGTTTCCAGCAAGGCTTTCAAAATAGCTTGACATAAAAACCTGATTTAGGGGTTACAAAGGTGAGATGCTCCCGATCCTAATTATAGAAATCAACTTATTCTTACTCATTAACGCTGACAAAAGACATGCTTAACAAAACTCATTTCGTCCATTTATTAAATCTGCTACTTGTTACGATATATTGTGTCGGATGTCAGTCTCAAAAAAATAAAGATTTTCCGCAAGCAGGCAATTATAGTCAACCGACTGTTTACACAAACACTACTGAAGTTAGTAATACTCCACAAATCAAAGGAATAGGGAAAATTGGTTCAGGAGTTGTTATTGCCAAAGACGGTGATGAGTATTACGTTTTAACGGCAAAACATCTTGTTAACACTGAACCTGGAAAAATTGACGATCCTTATAAAATCTATTTTTCAGATGGAAATAAATATAAAGAAGAATACAAAATTGACTATTATAGCAATGTATTTCTCAGCGAAAATGAAAATCCATCAATTGATTTGGCATTAGTTAAATTCAAAAGCAATAAAAATCACCCTATTTCCACTTTTAATCGAAATATTGTGCGTCAAGAAGACGTAGCTATTTCTGGCTGGAAATCTTGTGCTAATCAGCCAACATATGAATTAACTACTGGAAAAGTAGAAGCCGTTCTAAGTCCTTCAAAAAGTCAAGATGGACGTAACATTAACTATAGCAATCCTACAATCGAAGGAATGAGTGGAAGTGGGGTTTTTAATTCAAAAAACGAGTTAGTTGCTATTCATTCGGCTGCAAAGAAATCTGTACAATATGATAAGGAAAGTTGCCCTAAATTAGATAAGTTGTATGGAGATAATTTAGGCGTGTCTATCAAAAGTTTTCTCGAATCAGATTTGTTTAAAAAACTGCCTAAAGGTTCTTACAAAATTTCTAGCGATTCCTCTAATGCTCAAGACAGTCCAATCACAGAAAATACTCCACAAAGCCCAAGTAATGATCAACCTACTGGTATTTTTAAGCGACCAAAATCCTTCAAAGACTAGGAGCGATCACCCTCTTTGGGATGTTCATTATTAGCAAATCCCTGAGTCTATAACCCAAGGGAGAAAAAGCGATCAGACTATAATAGAGAAAATTTCACTTTAACCTGAGAAAATTCATTATGAAAGCCACTATTGAAGACATTCGGGCAATACTAAAGGAATTAGCTCAATCCCAACAAGAGTTATCCCAAGCTCAAAAAGAAACAGATAAGCAAATTAACAGAGTTAGTCAGCAGATTGGGGAGTTAGGCAATCGTTTAGGAGAGTTTGTCGAGTGGCAAGTGCGTCCTGCGGTGGTGCGTCTGTTTCAGGAGCGGGGTATTGATGTGCATGAGTTTCACCCTGGCATTTCGGTAAAACGGGATAATGAGGGTTTAGAGATTGATCTATTGGTAGTGAATGATACCGATGCCATTTTAGTGGAGGTCAAAAGTAAGTTAACTCAAAGGGAT
>NZ_JADBVM010000162.1:0-25147 GCF_020244875.1 Microcystis sp. M44BS1 | reverse complement strand
TGAAATGGGGCGAAAGTCTGTGGACTCTGTGTAAGACAGTACATGGTTTTTTAACTGTGGTATGCGACGGTGGTGGAAGCAGAAACTTAAATCGTGAGGTTTAGGAATCGCCGCACTTTTAGGGCGGCGAGGATGTCAAAAACAATACGCTCATCTGTTCGTCCTTGGCTTTGCGATCGCTCCTAGCGCTCGTCAGTTTGTGGAACACTGTCAGGATACGGTGGGGATTGCCGCGACTTACATCCAAGCAACTCCAGACCTGCTGATGGGGGATTTACTCAAAAACCTGAGGAGTTCCCAGATATTCAGCGTCTGTGGACTGCCAGAGATTAGGATTAATCCCATCCCTGATGGTAAATATCAAGTGGAGTTATTGGGGTTGGATGTGTTTGACCCGGTTACAATGAAAGTGGACTCGGAACCGGGTAAGAATGTCCCCGCTTGGTTTCTCGATACTGACTACAATGGCTTATGTTTCCACGTCAATCAGGCATTTTTTCCCCGTACCGGCGCTTGGGATTCGATTAAGAAAGCTTTAAAGGGAACCTATGAGGAATCAGTCTGGGAACATCTAGCAGGGACAACCAGCGCACCTTTTGCCGTGGGAGAACATCGGCAAATTGCCGTTAAGGTGATTGATGATAGGGGGAATGAGTTGTTAGTGGTTAAGAGTTTAAATTAGCTGAGTTAAAGAAAGGAAAACTAATATGAATGCTTACAAAAAATATGTGACAATTGAGCGATCGCATCAGTTAATTTTATCCGATTTACCCTTTCGAGCCGGTCAAAGAGTAGAAATTATTATTTTAGGCGAAGATAGTCAGGAAACTAACCCTCAATTAGAGGAGTTACGGCAAAAAATTGATAGTGCAACCGAGCAAATTTTAGCGGGTAATGTAACCGATGGGGAATTAGTTTTTGAGCAGTTAAAAACAAGATTAAGAGAAGAATATGGCTTAGAATAATGGCAATTTATCAATTCTCCCAAGAGGCAATTAATGATCTTAATGAAATTTGTAATTATCTGGCTCAAAATAATCCACGCTCTGCTAGTAATCTGTTTGATGCGATACGCCAAAAATGTAAATTAGTAGCTAATTTTCCTAATATGGGAAAACGCTATGAACAAGTTAGACCTAATTTAAGGGGATTTTTAGTAGGAGATTACATCATTTTTTATAATGTTCATGATGATGGTATTTTTGTTCTGAGAATTGTTAGCGGCTATCGCAATTTAGATAGATTATTTTGTGAGTAGGGTGCGATAAACACAAAGAAACAACTTATTATACCTATTATTTTTAAAGGAGACAAAATGAAAATTAGCTACGATGCAGAAATTGATGCCCTTTATATTAGACTTGTAGAGGGAAAGCATGAATGTCGAAATCTTCAGTTAAACGATGAAATTACCTTAAATATTGGCGATAATGCTCTTTTAGTTGCAATTGAAATTCTCGATGCTAAAGATGTTTTAGGAACAGGAAATGTCCCCCAAGTTATCCTTGACAATATTCCCTTTCAAGTCGCTTAAAAAGGAGTTAATATGAGGAAAAATTAGTTAATACATAAGAAAAAAATCCTAAATAAGTGTATGTCCTACGAAGTTAACGAACCCATCCTCAACTCACCTTTTGATGAACCCTTGATGAAGTTAAATCAGCCGTTTATCGAGCTTGCTTATACTTTAGAAAATTCTATGTCAGCCAAAGATATTTTTCATCAATCCGTGTGTATTGCTATCGAAAAAGATGGCTGGAATATCACCCATGACCCCCTTTATCTTAAAGTCAATGACGTAGAATTTTACATCGACTTAGGTGCGGAAAGATTAATTGCCGCCGAAAAATCAGGTCAAAAGATTGCCCTAGAGATTAAATCTTTTTTAGGCGCATCAGAAGTTACCGAATTTCATCTTGCATTAGGACAAATCCTCAATTATCGGTTAGCATTAAAACAGGAACAACCCGAAAGGATTCTTTATCTAGCTATTCCTCAAGATACCTATGAGGACTTTTTCTCTCGTCAATTTATTCAAAACGCTGTAGCCGAATATAAAATTAAACTCTTAATCTTTAATTCTCTCAAACAAGAGGTGGTATTATGGAAAGAATAAACTACTCTCAACTGATTCAAGACATTCTCACACAACATTCAGTTAATAACGGCAAAAATGACACAGAAACTCAACTTCTTTTTGACACAAAAAGCCATCATTACCAAGTCTTAAATATTGGGTGGAAAGAGCAAAAGCGAATCTATGGTGTGATTATTCATCTTGACATAAAAGATGACAAAATCTGGATTCAAAGAGATGGAACAGAAATCGGCATTGCCAATCAATTAATCGCTGCTGGTGTTCCTAAACAAGATATAGTCTTAGGTTTTCAGGCTCCCTATAAACGCAGTTTAACCGAATTTGCCTTGAGTTAATACTTAAGAAAAAAATCCTAAATAAGTGTATGTCCTACGAAGTCAACGAACCTATCCTTAATTCCCCCTTTGATGAACCCTCACAATACTGGTTCATCCGAGAAGGTTATGAACCGGAATTAAAAGAAGGGAGAAGACCAGCTATCGTTTACCCACCCCGGGAAGGTAATACCGAATGGGAATTAGGACAAGTTCTCAAACTTTCATCCCCCGATGAATTTTTCCCAGGTTATGAAATGACCCTAGTTAACCGCATCAGGAAAGAAGTTAAAGAATGGAGAAGACAACAGTATCCCGGGGTCAGCCGTACCACCTTAGAACTATTAGAATACTGGAACCGAGAAGGAAGAGAACATCGCCTATTTTTTGCTCAAAAAGAAGCAGTAGAAACCATAATTTTCCTGATTGAATCTCGCACCGACTTTCGCCAAGGGATTCATATTCCCCAAGATACCCCCATTGACAGCACTCTGAAAGCTTTCATCCGCTACGCCTGCAAGATGGCAACCGGAAGCGGTAAAACAACAGTGATGGGGATGTTAGCAGCATGGTCTATCCTCAACAAAGTAGCAGATCCCAGTAAGGCTAAATTCTCCGATATTGTCCTGATTATCTGTCCCAATATCACCATTAAAAGTAGATTACAGGAACTCAACCCCGACAACGGCGAAGCTTCCTTCTAAATTTTCGATAACTTTTCTGGAAGCTTATCACCTTTTCTGGAAGGCAATCGCCGGTACAGAGTACCCTTGATCTTAATCAGAGAAAAAGTGTATGAGTGATTTTGGCGGCATTCCGCTCCCAATCAACACCCTAGGTCGGGGTTGGGGAAGTGGGGAGAAAAAAGCTGGTAAAATAACTCTAGGCAACCTTAAAAAGAATTCATGAAAGCGCAAACAACAAGTAAAGATAGCCTGATCCTAAGGCAAGAAGTAGTGGGAGCGCGTCGCCCTAGTAACTATTTTTGGGCTGTAATCGTCTCTATTGGCGGTCTAGGGTTTCTCCTCGCCGGTCTTTCCAGTTATTTGAAGGTCAATCTACTTCTCGTTAGCGATACCAGTGCCTTGCAATTTATTCCCCAAGGAGTCGCCCTCCTCTTTTATGGCACTGCGGGGACTCTTTTAGCCATCTATCTCTGGTTATCTCTCCTCTGGAATGTCGGAGGTGGTTACAACGAGTTTAATAAGGAAACTGGCAAAGTTAAAATCTTTCGTTGGGGCTACCCCGGCAAAAATCGTCGCGTTGATCTCGATTGGCCCCTCGAAGATGTGCAAGCTGTGCGGGCCGAAGTGCGAGAAGGACTCAACCCGAAACGGGAACTATTCCTGCGGATTAAACAGCGTCGCGATATCCCTTTAACTCGCGTCGGCGATCCTATGTCCCTCTCGGAATTGGAAAATCAAGGAGCGGAACTCGCTCGTTTTCTGGAAATTCCTCTAGAGGGATTGTAGGCCTTTTTTCGCTCTTTTTGGCTATAAAATGATGAAGATAAGAAAATCTGGCTGGCTGTCTGTGGTTTGTGTTTTTTTAATCGCAACCGCGACACTTTTTGGCTGTTCTTCCCCGGAAGCTAACTCCACCCCCGATAATTCTAGTATCACCCAAACCTCTCAACCTGCCAGTTCGGGCAGTGTCAACATGGATAATTACAAACCCCGCTTAGATGGAACTGCCGTCGTCGAGATGATCATCAAAGGTAAACCGGTAACGATCGAAATTGATGGCAATGCAGCCCCAGTTACTGCCGGTAATTTTGTGGATCTGGTGGAGAGAGGTTTTTATAATGGTTTAACTTTCCATCGCGTGGTTACAGAACCACAGCCTTTTGTCGCCCAAGGTGGTGATCCCCAAGGTCGCGGAACCGGTGGTTTTGTTGATCCAGAAACCAAGCAGCCCCGTTATGTTCCCCTAGAAATTCTCCTCAAAGACGAAAAAGAGCCGATTTATGGGAAATCAATCGGTCAACAGGCCACGTCGCGCACTCCCATCGTCGCTTTACCCCATAAACGCGGTGCGATCGCGATGGCCCGTTCTCAACAACCTAATTCCGCTTCTTCTCAGTTTTATTTTGCCCTGTCGGATATCAATTTCCTCGATGGTGATTATGCCGTTTTTGGTTATGTCACTAAGGGAATGGAAGTGATCGATACGATTAAACAAGGGGATAAAATTGACTCGGCCAAGGTTGTTTCCGGTGCAGAAAACCTGAAAAAATAGCGATCGGTTAGGGTGAGTCCGCGCGACAATAATTTAATGTTCGCCGTCACCCACCCAATCATTTAATAAATCTGCTGCAAAAATCAAAAATCTTCCGTCAGGTGAGGAGTCTCCGAGCCAGTAGTCAGTAGTCAGGAGAATTAAGAATGAATAATAATCAATTAAATGCTCTAAGTAGGAAGGCACAATTATTTGTAGGATGGGTTAGCGGTAGCGTAACATAATCGGGCGTTGGGTTTCATGCTTTAACCCAACCTACGTTCATCTGATAACTGATAACTGATAACTGATAACTGATAAATGAATGTTGTGGTGACGGGAATTGGGTTGATCAGTTCTCTGGGAAATTTAAGTCAGAGTTGGCAAAGATTACTAGAGGGCAAAACTGGTATAACTAGACAACAACCCTTTTCTGATTTATCCGCTTTACCCTTGGGTTTAATCGGTCACAAACCGGCATTTTTAGAGGATTTAACCAAAATTGCCCTGATTGCTGCCCTCAAAGATGCGAAGTTAACCCCTCCCTTAAAGGATTGTGCTGTCACTATCGGTTCTAGTCGCGGTTGTCAGGGTTTATGGGAACAGATGGCAGCGACGGGAATAGTAGAAAACTGGTTAGATAGTTTACCCGATCGCGCCTCGGTATTGACCGCTAGAATTATAGAAACCGGCGCCCCAGTCTTAGCACCCATGGCGGCCTGTGCCACGGCTATCTGGTCGATCGCCCAAGGTGTAGAATTAATCAAAATGGGAGAATGCGATCGAGTTTTAGCCGGGGCGCTCGAAACCCCGATCACTCCCTTAACTTTGGTGGGATTTGAACAGATGGGAGCTTTGGCGAAAACGGGCTGTTATCCTTTTGATAGAGCTAGGGAGGGCTTGGTTTTGGGGGAAGGTGGCGCGATTTTAGTCCTTGAATCGGAAGAATTGGCTTTAAGCAGAAATGCCCCCATCTACGGGCAAATTTTGGGCTATGGTTTTAGCTGTGATGCCGATCATGTCAGCGCCCCAGCGGTGAATAATCGTAGTGCTACCAAAGCCATAGAACTATGTTTGCACAGAAGTCAATTAAGAAAAGATGAAA
Organism: Microcystis sp. M44BS1; assembly: GCF_020244875.1. Lineage (NCBI taxonomy): Bacteria > Bacillati > Cyanobacteriota > Cyanophyceae > Chroococcales > Microcystaceae > Microcystis > Microcystis sp. M44BS1. Next base: position 19,413 of record NZ_JADBVM010000162.1, on the reverse strand, counting down.
TTAATTACATTCACGCCCACGGCACTAGCACGCGTTTAAACGATGAACGGGAGGCAAACCTGATCGCCAGCATTTTTGGCTCGCAAGTGGCTGTAAGCTCGACAAAAGGGGCAACAGGACACACTTTAGGGGCTTCGGGGGCATTAGGCGTGGCTTTTTGTTTAATGACCCTGAAAAATCAGCTAATTCCCCCCTGTGTCGGTGTGCGCGAGTCTCCTTTTCAGTTAAATTTAACTAGATCGGCTGTTAATTTTTCCCTGCACAATTGTCTCTGTCTTAGTTTCGGTTTCGGAGGACAAAATGCAGCTATCGCATTGGGAAAGTTTTTCAGTGATCAGTGATCGGTAATCAGTTCTTTCCCTGCCGGTCTCTGCATTTTTAACAAAACTTAACAATTATGGGCGAAATTTTGCTGGCTTTTGTCGGGAGATTTTGAGATAATATTTTTAAAAGATTTTATTCATAATGGGAATATTTGAACTTATAAAAATTTGCACGGATTCCCATTATGAGAAAAGCATAGCACAAGCCGCCGCCAAAGTCAAGTCCTTTCTTATTACTTATGGGTGCGAATTTCCAGGAGTCAAAAAGGGCCTTAGTGGGGGTGGTAGGTGTTGGGGAGATTTTTCAGTGATCAGCTTTAATACTGCTCACTTAATATATACTGCTCACTTAAAACTCACATCTGACTCCTGACTGCTGATAACTGATTATGGATACACCGCGACTACATCCGGACACGATCGAAGAAGTTAAACAAAGAATTGATATTGTGGATTTAATTTCCGAGAGAGTCGTCCTCAAAAAAAGGGGACGGGAATACGTCGGTTTATGTCCTTTTCACGAGGAAAAATCCCCCAGTTTTACGGTTAGTCCTGCCAAACAAATGTATTACTGTTTTGGCTGTGGTGCGGGGGGAAACGGGATTAAATTTTTCATGGAAGTGGGGAAACAATCTTTTAGTGAAGTGGTTTTCGAGCTTGCTAGAAGGTATCAAATCCCGATTAAAACTCTAGCAGTAGAACAGCGTCAGGAATTAGAACAGCAATTATCCCTCAAGGAACAATTATACGAGATAATGGCCGTGGCGGTGAGTTTTTATCAACACGCCCTTAGTCAACCCCAAGGGGAAAAAGCGTTAGATTATCTCAAGGTACAACGACAACTAACCCCAGAAACTATCGCAACTTTTCAACTGGGATATTCTCCGGAAGGTTGGGAAACGCTCTATCGTTATTTAGTGGAACAAAAGCGCTATCCTGTGGCTTTAGTGGCACAAGCAGGATTAATTAAAGCACGTCAAAATGGTAGCGGTTATTACGATCAATTTCGAGATCGTTTAATGATTCCTATTTTTGATAGTCAAGGACGAGCGATCGCTTTTGGTAGTCGCACTTTAGGTAATGAGCAGCCAAAGTATCTAAATTCTCCCGATACTCCTCTATTTGAAAAGGGAAAAACTCTCTTTGCTCTCGATCGAGCTAAACAGGCAATTATTCAGCAAGATTTAGCGATAGTTGTCGAGGGTTATTTTGACGCAATCGCTCTCCATGCTGCTGGTATCACTAATGTGGTTGCCTGTTTAGGAACAGCTTTAAGTCAAGAGCAAATTAAATTACTTTTGCGCTACAGTGAAAATAAACAAATAATCTTTAATTTTGATGCTGATCAAGCCGGAATTAAAGCGACACAAAGGGCGATCGAGGAAATTAACTCCCTAGTTTATTCAGGACAAGTTAACCTAAAAATCCTTAATCTTCCCGATGGTAAAGATGCCGATGAATTTCTTAAATCTCGTGCTGACGGGGTGAATAGTTATCGAGAATTAATCGAAAAATCTCCTTTTTGGATTGATTGGCAAATCTCGCAAATGTTGGTTAATAAAGATTTAAAACAGGGACTACATTTTCAACAAGTAGCCAATAGTATGGTGAGGTTACTGCAAAAGTTAATCGATAGCAATCAACGCACTTTTTATCTAGATTATTGTGCTGAAATTTTGGCTCAAAAAGATGCCACTCGTTTGCCTTATATTTTAAAAAATCTCTCAAAGCAGGTTAATAAACCTCAGGGAAAATCTCTGGCAATCAAGAGGAAAAATATTTTAGATAAATCCGAAAAAAATAGCTCGGAAAAAGCCGAATGGTTATTATTATTAATCTATCTCCATTATCCTGAATATCGGGAAATAATTTTAGAATCTTTGGATGAAAAAGATTTAATTTTTAATCTCCCTGATTATCGTTGGTTATGGCAAGTAATTCTAGAGTTAGAAACCCAAATTACTAAACCAAGAGATTTGATGTCAGCTTTACAGAATCATTTATTGATGATCACCACAGACAAAAACCGTGATTTTAATTCTTTATTTCACTTAAATGAACATACCAGTCAGGAAATTTTGCAGCCAGAAGAACAAATTAAAGATGCTATTATAGCTATGGAAAAAATTAGTTTAATGGAATATCGTCGCTACTGTCAAGAACAATTAATTAATTCTGGCGACAGCAATCAAAGGGAATTTTATCAGCAGGAATTTTATCAAACTGTTAATAAATTAATCGAAATTGATCCTCTCTACCAACAAGCTTAATTCTCTAATTGATTAGAAACTAGACAGTTGTTCGGCAATAATAGATACTAACTTATCCACTGCTCCTGCTTGTCCGCGCACTGCCCGCAATTTTTGCCGGATAGCCTCTAATTGTTGGGGATTTTCTAACCAAGATATAGCCATATTTGCCACTTCTTCTGGTTGTAATTCCCCCAATAATTCTGGAACAATTTCTGCACCAGCCCAAATATTTGGCCAAGCATATAAACGCTTTTTCCGCAACATATAGAGATTAATTATCTTAGCAAATAAAGAACCCACCCCCGGCAGTTGGGCTAATAAACCGGGTAAACCGTCCCAAGTTCTCATCGCGTCTAGTTGCTGAGTCGGTAGTAAAATAATCATCGGGATTGCCAGCGCCCCTAATTCGGCAGTATTAGCTCCCACCGTCGTTAAAGCTAAATGACAGCGAGAAAGCTGGTTATGGGCGGGAAAATCGGTAATTAGGTCAACTTTTACCCCCTTAGCTGTTTCTAGATAGGGTTTTTCTCCGTTTTTTAATTGGGCAGCACTCCAACCGGTTTTAGTAATCATCGGATTATAGCTAGGATCGGCAAATTTCGCCAAATAAGCTAAATTTAGGGTAGGAGCGACGGGAATTAAGAATTTAGTCTGGGGAGCCTGCGCGTGTATCTTTTCAGCAATGGCTAGGGTTAGGGGTACACCCTGGGCTAATTTCGAGGGTTTGGAACCGGGGAGGAGTGCAATTAAGGTAGTATCATCAGGGGTGATAGCAGTGGGCAAATCTACCATTAAATCGCCGATAACAGTAAATTTATGCTGATATTGTTGGGGAATATTATTTAATACACTTGTATTCATTACGGCAAAGCGATCGATCCCCCGATACCAACGCGCTTCCCATTCCGCATAGATAACGGTGCGATAACCCAAACGTTTACCGATGGTGAGGGCAAAAAATTGATCGCCCCCTAAAAATAAAACGATGCCCTTGGGGTGCCAATCCCAATTATCGGCGGTTTTTCCCCAGAAAAGAAAATTAAAGAAGTTTTCTGGCGACTGGACTCGATCGACCTCTGGATATTTCCTAACTACTTCCGTTTCCGCCCCCATAGAATGAGTACAAGGGGAAAGAATCACCGAAATCCGCAACCGCGATCGATCTTCTGTTAAGTTTTGTCGCAATCTCTTGACAACTGGACGCACCCATGTGGATATTTCTCCGGGACCATTGGAGAGAATGAGAAGATCAACAGGGCAATCAAACATGGTGTTAAGTAAAAAGTAAAAAGTAAAAAAGGGGTTGGGGGTTGGGGTGTTAGGGTGTTAGGGTATTAATTCAAATTTCCCCACCTCCCCATTTCCCTATCTCCCCATTTCCCCATCTCCCTATTTTCCTTGATTAAATAAAGAACGAATTGCCTGATGTTTAGGGTGATCAAATTCTGGGGGAACCTTGCGGGTATCGGTAATCAACCAATCCAAGGCTGCCGCTTCCACATCGATCGTCGCGCCGGTTTTATCAACACAATAGCGCCCAAAGACCAACTTATCCACCAAACGGGCCCCTGAACCGAGGCGAGAATATTCAAAAATAACGCTATTATCCACCGTCGCGCCGCCACAAATCCAACAATTTGGGCCAATCATACTCGGACCGACAATTTTCGCCCCGTCTTCAATGCGCGTCATTGCCCCGATATACACAGGTCCGGTGATATCGACTCGATCCCAGTTTACCCCCACATTTAAGCCCGTGTAGATGCCCGGTTTAACTTCGATGCCGGGGATAGCAACATTTTTAATTGTCCGGGATAACACCCCGCGAATTGCCTGCCAGTAGTCGGGGACTTTACCGATATCCACCCATTCAAAATCCATGTTTAAAGCGTAGAAAGGCGCACCTTTAGCGACTAATTGGGGGAATAACTCGCCCCCGATGTCGTATTTACTATTAGGGGGAATAAAATCAATGATTTCTGGTTCAAAAATATAGATACCCGTGTTAATGCAGGTACTTAAAGCTTCATCGATGGCGGGTTTTTCTTGGAAACTGAGAATCCTTCCCTCCTCGTCGCTAACCACCACCCCATAGCTGGATACTTCCTCTCTGGGGACGGTTTTGGTGACAATAGTGGCGATCGCTCCCTTGTCTCGATGCCATTTAACCGCTGCGGTTAGATCGAGATCAATCAGTGCATCACCACAGAGAACCACAAAAGTATCGTCAAAAAAGGGATTAAAATCTTGAATTCGTCGTAAACCGCCCGCCGATCCTAGGGCATCACCGATTAACTCGCCCTCTTCGATTCTACCTTCAAAAGAATAACCGATATGCACCCCAAAACGCTGACCATCGCGGAAATAACTCTCAATTTCTTCGGCTAAATGACTGACATTCACCATGATCTGATCAAAGCCATGCTGTCGCAACAGTTCCAACAAAAACTCCATCACCGGCTTTTGTAAAATCGGGATCAGGGGTTTGGGAATCGTATGGGTAATCGGACGGACACGAGTTCCTTTGCCAGCTGCCAAAATCATGGCTTTCATCGATGTTTATTTCCTTTTGCGATCGAGGTTTGTAGTTAAATCATGCCTAGTGTATCATTACCGGCTCGGAATCAGTGGTTATCTCTTGGGGGTACCTCGAAAAATAGATTTACTTTAGCATTGCACCGCCTGAAACCCTGATGAAAGCTTGGTTTATTCTCAATTACTGCGAAGATTTTCTCAATAAGTCCAATCGATCGAGCTACCCCTTGAGTAATCGATAACGGAAAAAGTGAGAGATTTAACCCAGATTACACTGATGGACAAAATTAACCAATCAACTTTGCCGTAACTTATACTACCCAGCCCTCTAGGCTAAAATGATCCAAAAAACGCAAGTTTTTAAATTGATGGGCAAAAAAAAGTTTAATTTTAGGCAATAACCAAGACGTTATGTCTAGGCTACCTCGAAAAATCGGATTTTGAGGGACGGAGCGCCTTGTTAATTATTTAAAATTATTCCCTCTCCATCAATGTATATCAAGGAGATTTCCTCGACCAACACTTTGTTAACAAAATCTTTTATTCGAGGTGTCCTTGAGCATTAGATCAACCTAGACTCCCTGCCTAATTTTTCCAACAATCCAGTTAACCGCAAGCAGTCTAGGCGAAAAATGGCGAGCAAAAATTTGACTACTTGAGATGATAGTAGAAAGCGATTTCTTTGTCCTTGAGAGGAGCAAAATCGGCGGCTAACAACAGCTGATTTAATTCCTCTTGGGGGATATGTTTGGCCCCGATGCGGACAATTCGCGATCTCATCGTGTTAGAAACCCCGCTTCTTTGTCGTCCTGCTTCCAAACCCATTACCCGGTGATAAAGTTCCAATTTTGCCTGGGGAATTGGGGAACCATCAAAATCAATGCCATTAGCGATCGCCACATCGATGGCATCAGCGCCCGTAGTTGTGGTTAAATTAGTTTCGGTGGACATAAAGACAATATAAAGGATCGTTGCTATTTTATCAGGCGATCGATATCCGCCGCTATGATCAGGAAAGTAATCTTCATTTCTGTGTAACTATGGCTCAATTGCCGACCTATCAACCAAAACAGTTATCCCTAGGCCCCCTAGAAGCGGAAATTCTCAATATTGTCTGGGAATTGGAAACCGTCAGCGTTAAGGATGTCCACGATCGCATTTTAGCGGATCCAGAACGGGATCTAGCCTATACTTCTGTGACTACGGTACTGCGTCGTTTAACTAATAAAGGCTGGTTAAGTTGTTATAAACAGGGTCGGATTTTCTACTGGAAACCGATGGTTTCTAAGGAACAAGCACAGGCAATTAAAGCCTACGAACAATTACATCGTTTTTTGGCCATTGGTAATGCGGATGTGGTGGCTTCTTTTGCCGATAGTCTCGATACTGCTAGTGTCGAACAATTAAAAGCGATCGCATCTCGTTTAGATACCCTGCGTCAACAACGGAGAGAAAGCTAATGCACGGTTCAATGTTATTACTAGCATTAACTATCGCTATTGGTTTACGTTGGTTTCTGCCTACCTATCAGCGTCGTTGGCAGACAACGCTATTTTTCTTCCTCTTTCCTCCTTTGCTGCTGTTAATGACAGTTATATCGGTGGTTTGTATGGGCTATCGCGGTCAAATGTTGGGCTATAACTCCAGTTTAATAAGTTACTTTAGTGCCATAATTTGGCTAGTTTTTGCTCTATTTTGTCTAATCAAACTTTCCTATCAAACTTGGCAAACCCATCGGGATTTTAGCAGTTATCCCCTCAAAAAAATCACCACTCAGAAGGCGAGAGTTTTAGCAGTGGATTTTCCCTACAGTGCCAGAGTTGGCTTCTGGAAGTCGGAATTAATTGTAACCCAAGGATTATTAAATCTCTTGGATCAAGAACATTTACAAGCAGTTTTAGCCCATGAACAAGCTCACCAAGAATATCATGACACCTTCTGGTTTTTCTGGTTAGGTTGGCTGCGCTCCATGTCTTCTTGGCTGCCCAATAGCGAGAATTTATGGTCAGAATTGGTCTTCTTGCGGGAATTGCGCGCCGATAAGTACGCTTCTGGACAGGTGGATTATTTACTATTAGCTGAATCCCTGCTTTTAGTGGCAGAAAAAGTTAATCAAGTAGCGGAAATAAACTTCTCCGATAGTTGCTGTGTCGCTCTGAGTGATAATTCTTTAAATAATCGTTTATTAGAGAGAATCGATGCTTTAGTCGAGTCAGAAAAACCCGAACTTCCCAGATTTAACTATCAAGTCTGGCTATTGCTTTCTCTCTCCCTTGCTCCTTTCCTACTCTTGCCTTTACACTCCTAAAAATGACCCTAGAAGTTGGACAAAAAGCCCCCGAATTTGCTACCCCCAACCAAAGAGGCGAAATTAGCAAATTAGCAGATTTTGCCGGTCAGTGGTTGGTATTATATTTTTATCCCAAAGATAACACCCCGGGCTGCACCACAGAAGCGATCGATTTTACCGCTTTGTCACCGCAATTTCAGCAATTAAACGCGGTAATTCTAGGAGTTAGTCCCGATTCAGAGAAGTCCCACTGTCGTTTTATTGAAAAACACAATTTAACTATTCAATTATTGAGCGATACCGAACATCAACTGGCGGAAATTTATCAAGTCTGGGGATTAAAAAAATTTATGGGTAAGGAATATATGGGGATTAAACGCTCCACTTTCCTGATCGACCCCCAGGGAAATATTGCCTATATTTGGTCAAATGTCAAGGTAAAAGCCCATGCAGAAGCGGTTTTGAAAAAACTTGAGGAATTACAGTAGCAAGCCCTCAGTACCCAATATTTACGGGTATGCAATCGCGCCCTTTCGTGTTAGACTAGAAAAGTTGTCAAAAATCGCACATCTAGGCGATCGGGTGTTTCTAGGAATCTAGAAATCCAGCCCTAGATGGAGGATAAACCCGAAAAGGAGAAAAATATGCCCGTTGTCTCTCTCGCAGAATTGCTAGAGTCTGGGGTTCACTTTGGCCATCAAACGCGCCGTTGGAACCCGAAAATGTCTCAGTACATCTACACTGCCCGAAATGGGGTTCATATCATTGATTTGGTGCAAACTGCCCAATTAATCGAAGAAGCTTACGAATTTGTCCGAGGAGAAGCCGATCGCGGTAAACGCTTTTTATTCATCGGTACGAAACGGCAAGCAGCAGGAATCATTAAACAGGAAGCTTTACGCAGCGGTAGCCACTTCGTTAACCAACGCTGGTTGGGGGGAATGTTAACCAACTGGGAAACCATTCGCGGCAGGGTAGAAAGACTCAAAGAATTAGAAGAATTAGAAAATAGCGGCGCCCTCGATAAACGACCGAAAAAAGAAGCATCGGTACTGCGTCGGGAATTAGGCAAACTAGAAAAATACCTCGGTGGCATTAAAACCATGCGCCGGCTGCCGGATTTAGTCATCGTAGTGGATCAGCGTCGGGAATACAACGCTATCCAAGAATGTCAAAAATTGGGCATTCCCATCATCTCCCTCTTGGATACTAACTGCGATCCTGACTTAGTAGATGTGCCGATTCCCGCCAACGATGACGCAATTCGCTCAGTTAAACTGATTTTAGGCAAAATTAGCGATGCGATCATCGAAGGTCGTCGCGGTGGTCAAGCAGCGGTGGAAGAATACGAGGAAGACTACGAGGATGAAACCGAGTACGAGGAAGAAGGTGATTATTCCCAATACGCCGCCGAATTTGCCAGTGGAGACGACGATAACTAGGGAAAATTAGCTATTGATCGCCAATAGGTTCGGGGGGAAACTTTCCGGACCTATCGATTCTGTAAAACCTGCCCCTCTCGTGGCATGATCAACTATAAGCAGTAGGTTAGGAATTTTATGGCAGAAATTACAGCACAACAGGTTAAAGAACTTAGGGAAAAGACCGGCGCCGGCATGATGGATTGCAAGAGGGCGCTGACGGAAAACGCGGGAGATATAACTAAAGCGATCGAATGGTTGCGTCAAAAAGGGATTACTTCCGCCGAGAAAAAAGCCAGTCGGGTAGCGGCAGAAGGGATGATCGGCAGTTACATCCACACCGGCAGTCGCATCGGTGTTTTAGTGGAAGTGAACTGCGAAACCGATTTTGTTGCCCGTCGCGAGGAGTTCAAAAAATTGGTTAATGACGTGGCGATGCAGATTGCCGCTTGTCCTAACGTCGAATATGTGAAAGTAGCCGATATTCCCACCGAAATCTCCGCCAAAGAAAAAGAAATTGAGATGGGACGGGACGATTTAGCCAATAAACCCGATAATATCAAAGAAAAAATCGTGGCTGGTCGCATTGAAAAACGTTTGAAAGAACTTTCTCTGCTCGATCAACCCTTTATCCGCGATCAGAACATCAGTGTGGAGGAGTTGATCAAACAAGCGATCGCCGCTTTAGGAGAAAATATTCAGGTGCGTCGTTTCCAACGCTTTGTACTAGGTGAAGGGATCGAGAAAGAAGAAACGGATTTCGCCGCCGAAGTAGCCGCCCAAATGGGACAAAAACCCCCAGAACCCGTGGCAGCAGCCCCGCAAGTGGAGGAAAAAGCCCCGGAACCGGCAGCGAAGGATAATCCGCCCGCTAAAGGCAAAAAGAAAAAGTAAGTTAAATTAAGATCAATCTGGTAGGGTGCGAGTTTCGTACCCTTTTTGTCTTCAGGGGAGTGGGGGGACTTGATCAGTTATCAGTAATCAGTCAAAAGAAAAAAGAAATTGGCAACCAAAGCAGATTCCTTTATTGGATTGTTTGGGAACAAAAGCCCATCCTTTACCTACTTATTAAAAACTTTGTAAATAAGATTATCTTATTTGTACTCGTGGTCTCTAGAGGTTGTCGAACGGAAAAAAATGCAGATTCAGGACAAAATCACCGAAATAGCCGCTAAAACAGCGAAAGCGATCGAACTTTCTCAAAATTATTTACTTTCTACCCAATACTCTGAGGGTTACTGGTGGGCAGAATTAGAATCTAATGTCACCATCACCTCAGAAGCAATTTTACTGCACAAAATCTGGAAAACTGACAAAAATCGCCCCCTAGACAAAGCAGCCACCTATCTGCGTCAGCAACAGTGTCCTAACGGCGCTTGGGAGTTATTTTATGGGGATGGTGGCGATCTTAGCACCACTGTGGAAGCCTACATGGGGCTGCGACTATTGGGAATTCCCGTTAATGATCCTGCTTTAGAAAAAGCCAGAGAATTTATCTTAGCTCAAGGTGGCATCAGCAAAACCCGCATTTTCACCAAAATGCACCTCGCTTTGATTGGTTGTTATGATTGGCTAGGGGTTCCCTCTATCCCCGCTTGGATCATGCTATTGCCGGAAAATTTCCCTTTTACTATCTATGAAATGTCCAGTTGGGCGCGGGGAAGTACGGTTCCTTTATTAATTGTTTTCGACAAAAAACCTGTGTATAAAATGGGTTTTAATCTCGATGAACTCTATACAGAAGGGTTGAATAATGTCAAGTATGAGTTACCAAAAAGTAACAATTGGTCAGATGTTTTTCTCTGGTTAGATGGACTGTTTAAATGGGCAGAAAAAACTAATTTAGTTCCCTTCCGTCAAGCAAGTCTGAAAGCGGCGGAAAAATGGGTAATTGAACGACAGGAAGACACAGGGGATTGGGGGGGAATTATCCCGGCGATGTTAAATTCCCTGTTAGCTTTAAAAGCCCTAGATTATGATGTTGATGATCCGATTGTTGCCCGCGGTTTAAAAGCGGTGGATAATTTTGCCATTCAGACAGATAATACCTATTGTGTACAGCCCTGTGTGTCGCCGGTTTGGGATACGGCTTGGGTAATTCGATCGCTAATTGAATCTGGGCTAAATCCTGCTCATCCAGCTATGATTAAAGCGGGACAATGGTTAATCGATCAACAAATTCTTGATTATGGCGATTGGGCGATTAAAAATAAAATCGGAACCCCCGGCGGTTGGGCTTTTGAATTTGACAATCGCTGGTATCCCGATTTAGACGATTCGGCAGTGGTGGTGATGGCTTTAGAGTTAATTAAAATGCCCGATGAAAATATTAAAAAAGGTGTGATGAAACGGGCAGTTAATTGGATGGCGACTATGCAGTGTAAAGCTGGTGGTTGGGGAGCTTTTGACATCGATAACGATCAAAACTGGCTTAATTCTTTGCCCTATGCCGATCTAAAAGCAATGATCGATCCTAATACGGCTGATGTTACTGCCAGAGTTCTAGAAATGTTAGGTACTTGTGATGTTAACATGGAAGAAAATCGAGTTAAAAAAGCTTTGGATTATCTGGAAAAAGAACAGGAAGCTGATGGTAGTTGGTTTGGTCGTTGGGGTGTAAATTATATTTATGGAACCAGTGGGGCGTTATCTGCTTTGGCTTTTCTGGAACCGAATAAATATCGCCAGCAATTGCAAAAAGGAGCCAATTGGTTAAGCGGTTGTCAAAATGTTGATGGTGGTTGGGGTGAAACCTGTTTTAGTTACAATAACCCTAAATTTAAAGGACAGGGAAATAGTACCGCTTCCCAAACTGCTTGGGCATTAATCGGTTTATTAGCCGTCGGGAAAGTCACCGGCAATTATCAGCGAGAAGTGATTGAAAAGGGCGTTAACTATCTTCTTGTTACCCAAAAAGAAAATGGTACATGGGATGAAGATTACTTCACTGGTACAGGTTTTCCCTGTCATTTTTACCTGAAATATCACTTCTATCAGCAGTATTTTCCTCTACTGGCTTTGGGGCGTTATCGGGCTTTAATTTAGTCCGTTAACCTATGCGTTAAGACAGGAAATCAGCCTAACTGTCTAACGCATTTTTTGTAACTAACTAGGAAAAAATAAATCAGGAGATATATTTAAAAAATTGGCTAATTTTTGAATGTAGATAGGAGTTAACTCTTGTAGGCCATCAAAAATATCATCCAGGGTTGACTTACTTTCAAAGATAGATAGCAAATCTTGCTTTTGTAGGTTTCTTTCCTCTAATATGAATTTCAACAATTCAAGTCCATAAATATCAGGTATTGGCTCTTGATTTTCCTCATACTCATAAATTAAAGACCCTAAAACATTTAGATATTCCCTTTCTTCTACCGTTAATTGGGGTTTGTCTAAAAGGCGATTAATAACCTCCTGCATCATTTCTAAGTCTTCCTCATTGTGAATAGGACGAGGAGGGTATTGCTTTAATAATTCTAAGTATTTATCAGTGGCAAACATAATTTAATAATATCTATGCTCGATCGACTATTGCTTTTAGATACCTCACACCTTAATAATTAAGTATAGAATAGCCAAGTCTCCAAACTACCGCTTAACCAAAACTTCTAAGTAGGGAGGCACAATTATTTGTAGGATGGGTTAGCGGTAGCGTCAACTATGCGGGCGTTGGGTTTCATGCTTCAACCCAACCTACGTTCATCTTATATTTAATTCCACCCACCCACTTATTATCCTGATGAGAAACCTCTATTTTCTCTTGCCCGGTACTACTTCTCCTTTTGGTGGGGGTGGACTGTGGGCAGAAATGAAAACCGTCAATTTGGCTAGTCAAATTTGTAGCGCCCAGATTGTGACTTATCGTCAAAAAGAGTTAAATTACCCTTTTTTAGAGGATATACTTGCAAAAATAAGCTCCGATGACAGTATTTTTGTGGTTAGCTGGGGTTTTGATGTTCCTAAATTGGTGACAAGATTGCGATCGCATAATATCATTTATCATGCCCATAGTACAGGTTACGGCTTTCGTTTACCCTCCCAAATACCAATTATCACCGTTAGCCGCCATACTATGGGTTATTGGGGAGAAAAAGCTCCTAATGCTTTGATTTACTATCTTCCTAATCAAATTGGCTCAGAATTTCTCAATTTAGGCTTAGAAAGGGATATCGATGTCCTAGTACAGGGGCGCAAATCCTCAAAGTATCTTCTCAATCGTCTAGTTCCCGCCCTCCGTCCCCACTGTCGCGTTAAGGTTTTAGATAGCTATGTGGAGGATTTATTGGGATTATTCAATCGCAGTCGGGTTTATCTCTACGATTCGGCTGAATATTGGGCTGTAAACGGTTTAACGGAGGGTTTTGGCTTACCGCCCCTGGAAGCTTTAGCCTGTGGCTGTACGGTATTTTCTAGCGTTAATAGCGCCTTAGCCGATTATCTCGATCCCGGTTTCAATTGTCAAAAAATCGGGGCTTATTCCACTCAATACGATCTGGAACGTATTCTTAATTATGCCCGTAATTTTCCCGTCAATTCTTTACCGGCTAATTTTCTTGATGATTATCATCCCGAAAAATTACTACCACGTTTTGAAACAATTTTAAGAGAAATTAATGATTTCTTTGATATTAAAAAACGCTATCCGGCTGATATAGAAGGTTTAGAACCCCTGCGACTTAAAAAATTATGGATGCAGAGTTCTCTGGCTAAACTTAAGAAAAAACTGTTTAAGTAGCAGTGAGCTTTCCTTAATTAAGTGGGTGGGTGGAATTAAATATAAGATGAACGTAGGTTGGGTTGAAGCATGAAACCCAACGCTTGATCATGTTACGCTACCGCTAACCCATCCTACAAATAATTGTGCCTCCCTACTTATTCGCCAATTCAAAAATCAAACGCACCACTCCTTAAGAGTTGACAGAGAAAGGCTGATCAGCTATTCAGTTATCAGTGATCAGTTATCAGTGAACAGGGATATCGGGAGAAAAAAGCTGATGGCTGACTCCCCAAAAGGAAAACTTTCTACTTCACCATTAAGATAACTGCTATATAATTATTTCTAACTCTTACCCCTAGGATATTTATGAAGCGAGGAATTTACATTACCGCTAACGATCGAGTTATTGATCAAGCGATCGCATTAATGAATAGTATTCGTTTGTACGATCCTGATTCTCCCGTCATCTTGATTCCCTACGACAATAATTATCAAAAAATTGCCGATTTATTAGCAGAAAAATATGGCGTTATTCTCTATCCCGATCTGCAATTAGTGGAAGAATTGGCACAAAAAATCTATGATATTTTTGGAGAAAAATTCTTTGCTCGTCCCAATCAATTTCGCAAGCAGGTGTGTTGGTTTGGAGAACTAGATCAATTTCTTTATATCGATACCGATATCGTAGTTTTTGAAAAAATAATAGATAATCTAAATTTCCTCGATACCTACGATTTTCTCTGCTGTGATTACCAACACAAAAAAGGGATTACTAACGTCTTTAATCCGATTGTTTTAGAACAGGGAATCTTCACAGAAAATGATCTAACTGGGATGTTTAACGGTGGTTTTTGGGCTAGTAAAAAGAATCTATTCTCAGAACAGGAATTATATAGTGCTTTTCAAGAATGTGCTGCTCATCCAGAATATTTTGATTTTTCTCAAAAAACCTCCGATCAACCGATTATTAATTATACCATTCTCAAACGAGTTCCCAATCGATTTAATATTGTCCGCGCTCCGGGTTTTCAAGCGGGAAATTGGGGGGGAAGTTCTCATTTTCAACGTCAGGGGAATATCTTAATCGATCCGAGATTAAATCAGCCCTTAAAATATTTACATTGGGCAGGAATTCGCATCGAACCGGGATGTCCCTACTGGGATATATGGAAATATTATCGTTATCTAGATGATCCTAATCCCCCCGCAGATCCACCAGCAAGTAAACCGAAAAATCCGTTTCAGAGATTATTAGATAAAATCAAATTATAGGTTTGATTTTTCCTCTCGCACCATTAAGATAACTGCTGCAATTTAACTCCAATCCTGTTGCTCCTCGCTTTGGCGAATTTGATACACTTGTCCGTGACTGTGCAGTTGTCGAGTTTTTGCCCATAAACTAGCTTCATCTAACTGCCATTTTTCTAGGATTAAATCTAAATCTCTTTGGATTTCTCTTGCTCCCGGAAAGTTTTGATAACGTATGCGTAAACGAGCGCATTCAGCTAAGTTTAAATCATTGGGTTCTGATTGCAGCAGCTGATCAACAATCGGGCGATCTAGTCTTTCCTGTGGATGTTGTTGTTCTTGATTTTTACTAGCCATAATTAATCGAACCAACCGATTTCGGAATCCGTTAACTCTGTGGGGGTAGGATTGGGGGCAATATAACGGGCTAAAGTTGCCATTTCAAAGTTATAAAGACTGGGTTTCTTCGGCGCAGGTTTGGTAATTGGTGAGGGTTCAGGGGTGGGGGGGGGACTATTTTCTAGGGTTTTAATTTGATTATATAATTTTTCAATTAACTGTTTTTTCTCGGTTAATTCCGTCTGGGATTGACTTAATTGACTCGATAATTTTTCAATTAACTGTTTTTTCTCGGTTAATTCCGTCTGGGATTGACTTAATTGACTCGATAATTTTTCAATTAACTGTTTTTTCTCGGTTAATTCCGTCTGGGATTGACTTAATTGACTCGATAATTGTGCCACCAAAGTAGTTTTTTCCGAGAGGACAGATTCTAGCTGCTCAGTCTGTTGTTGTAACTGCTGTAAACTGACAGAGAGTTCCAGATGTTCTTGAAGTTCTTTTTCCAGAGAAATAACTTTTTCTTGGAGAGTTTGCTGATTTTTCTCAGTTTTTTCTAATTCTGTTGTCAAGTCGTTAATTTTTGCCTGTAGGGTGGCGTTTGTTTCCTTAGAACGTTTGGGAGAAGGAGAGGTTTGGGATTCTACCTCTTTATTAGCTTCTGTACGGATGAGATCGTTTAAATTACCTTTGGTCATAAGCTCTGCAAATAGGATATTACGATAGAATCGGATACTGTCAAGAAATCTCTTGGTTTAGGCAATCGATAATTAAGTGGGTGGGTGGAATTAAATATAAGATGAACGTAGGTTGGGTTGAAGCATGAAACCCAACGCCCGCATGGGTTACGCTACCGCTAACCCATCCTACAAATAATTGTGCCTCCCTACTTATTACCCCGATATACGGGCTTGATTAAGCTGGGGAATTGTTCCATGGGTTTTATTGTATAGCTTGAGGTCGATCGATCCCTGTCTATTTAAGGAATGAGAACAAATACCTAAATCTCGGTTTCGCTGGTAAGATTCTAAATTTTTCTGTAGTTAATGATACAGAATAGTAAATTTGTGTCAGACTGAAGGTAGAAGTCGATCGCACCTGTGGCAAGGATAAATTTATGAATATTCAAGAAAAAGCACGTCTCAATCTAACCCAAGAACGACAAGCAGAAGGAATGCTCGAAGAGAATGTCTTAACTCGTACAGAGGAGCTTTTAGGGGAAGGAGAGGCAGAAACTGCGAAAGCGCGGGTTTTATTAACCGAAAATCGTCAAGAAGACGAAAAACTCCAAGATAAAATTTTAGAACGTTCGATCGAAGCTATGCAATAGCCTTTCGGTGAAGATTGGGAATATCCACACAAGTATAGATAAATGTCTGTAGAGACGTGGTTAACTGCGTCTCTATTTCAATTACCGATAACTAATCACTGTTAAACTAATCACTGTTCACACTCTGGACAGTGAAAAAATGCAGATCCGAAGAAAACACCCCAATCCTGCCGTTAAAGTTGAGAGTTTGAGTTATGTGGTGAAAGTGCCAGAGGCACAACCACAAAATATTTTAGAAGAAATCGTTTGGCATAAAGAGATAGAAGTCGATAAATTGCGTGAAAGGTTGCCTTTATTGGAATTACGCAAAAAAATAGCTAATACTGATCCACCTTGCGACTTTTTAGCCGCCTTAAAACAGGGTAAAACCCAACCCGCTTTGATTGCCGAAGTCAAAAAGGCTTCCCCGAGCAAGGGAGTTATCCGCGAAGATTTTGATCCTGTAGCGATCGCGCGTACCTATGAACAGGGAGGAGCCACTTGTTTATCGGTTTTAACCGATAGTAAGTTTTTTCAAGGTAGTTACGAAAATCTTAGCCTCGTCCGGCAAGCGGTATCTTTACCCCTATTATGCAAAGAATTTATCCTTTATCCCTATCAAATCTACTACGCTCGCTCTAAAGGAGCCGATGCTGTCCTTTTAATTGCCGCTATTTTAAGCGATCAAGACCTAGCATATTTTGTCAAAATTGTCAAGGGTTTAGGGATGACAGCTTTGGTAGAGGTGCATAGTCTGGCCGAATTCGATCGAGTGTTAGCCATTGAGGGAATCGAACTAATCGGCATCAATAACCGCAATTTAGAGACATTTACAGTCGATTTAGACAATACTCGCCAATTACTAGAAGCCAGGGGCGAAAAGGTGCGAGAAAAAGGTATTCTGATCGTCAGCGAATCGGGATTACACACAGCAACAGATCTGGCGAAAGTGAAGCAAGCGGGAGCAAATGCGGTTCTAATCGGCGAATCTTTGGTAAAACTGCCCGATCCTGCCGCAGGTATCCAGAAACTCTTTGAAAATCGGGAATAGGAGTTAGGAAGTGGGGAAGTGGGAATTATGAATTATAGATTATGAATTATGAAGTGGGGAATTGGGGAAGTGGGGAAGTGGGGAAGCTGTCTCATCACCCTATCACCCCAAAACCCTATCACCCTATCTCCTGAAGACTGACTCCCGGGATATAATCAGAGTTTGCCAAATCTTAAATCATCCCCTCAGAATTGATGCGATCGAGATTTGGTTTTTTATCTTGTTAAATATAGCCCAACGAGAGAGGACGAACCATGGAAAATAAAAATATGTTGATGATTCCCGGCCCCACACCAGTGCCGGAAGCGGTATTATTGGCTATGGCTAAAGCGCCTATAGGTCATCGGACCGGTGCTTTTAGCAAGGTAATCGCCGAATTAACCGAAAATCTTAAATGGTTGCATCAAACCAGTGGCGATGTCTTAATGTTAACCGCTTCGGGAACCGGTGCCATGGAAGCGGGAATTATTAATTTTCTCAGCCCCGGCGATCGAGTTTTGGTGGGGGATAATGGTAAATTTGGGGAACGTTGGGGGAAATTAGCGAAAGCCTACGGCTTAAATGTGGATTTAGTTAAGGCAGAATGGGGTAAACCCCTAGATCCAGAAGCATTCACCGCTAAACTGACCGAAGATAAGGAAAAAGCCATCAAAGCGGTAATTATTACCCATTCGGAAACTTCCACCGGGGTTCTCAATGACTTGGAAAGCATTAACAAAGCGGTAAAAGACCACGGGGAAGCTTTAATTATCGTCGATGCTGTCACCAGTTTAGGAGCTTATCATATTCCCATCGATGAATGGGGTTTAGATGTGGTCGGTTCTGGTTCCCAGAAAGGTTATATGATTCCTCCCGGTTTAGGTTTTGTTTCCGTGAGTAAAAAAGCTTGGAAAGCCTACGAAACCGCCAAACTGCCCCGTTTTTATCTGGATTTGGGCAAATACAAAAAAGCCACCGATGAGGATAGTTCCCCCTTTACCCCTCCAGTTAACCTGATGTACGGTTTACAAGCTTCTCTGCAAATGATGAGAAGGGAGGGATTAGCGGCAATTTTCGCCCGTCACCAACGCTTAACGAAGATGACTCGGGCCGGTATGCGCGCCCTGGATTTGCCCCTCTATGCGGCGGATTCCTGGGCTTCCACGGCCATTACTGCCGTGGCCCCCACTCTGGTGGATGCGGAACAAATTCGCTCGACTCTCAATAAAAAGTTCGACATCGCTGTGGCTGGTGGTCAGGATCACCTCAAGGGTAAAATCTTCCGTATCGGTCATTTAGGTTTTGCTAGTGAGAGGGATATCCTCACGGTTATCGCTGCCATTGAAGCGACTTTAATCGAGTTAGGTGTCGAAGGTGTCACCCCCGGCGCCGGTGTGGCTGCGGCTGCCTCGGTGATGGTGCAGGGTTAATCTTAGGTTTGTTTTTCCCCTTCTCCCCCTATCCATTAGTCACATCTTTCTTAACATAAAATTTGACAAAGAGAGAAAAGTGTGCAAAATGGCTCAAGGGGGTTCTATGGGGGAACTAATTTGATCAGATAGCTTCCAAGTCTCGCTGATATCCTGTCACCTTCCCAGTCCCAACCAAATAGTTTTAACACCAAGTTCACCTACAGAAGCGATCGCCACCATTCCTCTAAATCTTCGGGTTTGGTAAAATCTAACAAGGCTTCTCCTAAAGCTTCCAGTTGATTAATTGAGAGAGATTGAATTTGCGATCGCTGTTCAGGAGTCACTTCACCAAGGCGACGGGAAAGTTGTCGCAGGACGAGCGCAGATTCCCCTTCCTGACGACCTTCCTGGAGAAATTCTTCTCGCCACTCCTGATAAATCACAGACTGTTGCATAATGTCTCTCCGTAGAACCTGATTGATCAATTCTTTGTTTAATAATAACCCCGCCAGAATCCCGGTGGATGCCGCTACATTG